>JANXYB010000041.1 GCA_025350325.1 Acidobacteriaceae bacterium | reverse complement strand
CGCCCAGGTTGTGCCGATTTCTTCCTCGACGATGTCTCGTGGTCAATATCTGTCCGCTTCTGAGAGAGCTCATTCTTTATGCCAGTTCCCCAAACTGCGAAGACGAGTGGCTGCCGAACGGCACATCATTGAACTGACTTTGGATCAGTTGAGACGGATCGAATCGATCCCGGTTCAGTTGCCCTACCCTCGCGATTTTCGCGCAAGGAGCCGCCGATAGGCTGCGTTCAGATCCGAGCGAACACACGCCACTAGACGCTCTGGCGATGGAATGCGGGGCCAGTAAGAGAACGATGCAGCGCCTCTTCACGGAGGAAAGTGGAATGTCGTTTAGCCGTTGGCGGCAGCGGGCTAGGCTCATCCACGCAATGCAGAGCCTGGCTGCAGGAGCGTCGGTCACCAACGCGGCGCTCGATGCTGGCTATAGCACGACCAGTGCATTCATCTCGATGTTTCGCAAGCAGCTCGGAACCACGCCAACTCGTTATCTGGCTGCGGGCGAACGAGGGTGTTAGAAGGATTGTGTAAACGCGGTTTTCTCACAAGAAGAAAATAGGAGAACCGAATGGCAATCAGGAAAGAACGAATCGACGAATTGATCGCGACGAGCGAGGGCAGCTTGATCGGCCCGAACGGGTTGGTAAAGGAGCTGACGAAGGCGCTGGTGGAGCGCATGCTCTCCGGGGAGATGAACCATCATCTGGGGTATGAGAAGCACGATGTGGAGGGCTACGGCAGCGGTAACTCGCGCAACGGCAAAAGTAAAAAGACGCTGAAAGGCGAAGCCGGCGCGATGCAGATCGAGGTGCCGCGGGATCGAAACGGAACCTTCGAACCGAAGCTGATTGAAAAGCACCAGACGCGCTTTGAAGGCTTCGACGACAAGATCCTGTCGATGTATGCACGGGGGATGACGGTTCGCGACATCCAGGGCCACCTGCAGGAGATGTACGGGGTGGATGTGAGTCCGTCGCTGATCTCGGACGTCACCAACAGCATTCAGGAGGAGGTTAAGGCGTGGCAGGACCGGCCGCTGGAGGCCCTGTATCCGATCGTGTATCTGGACGCGTTGAGGGTGAAGATGCGGCACGATGGGAAGGTGGATAACCGAGCGGTGCACACCGCCATTGGGATCAACATGGAAGGCCAGAAGTCAGTGCTGGGGCTGTGGGTGAGCGGTACGGAAGGGTCCAAATACTGGATGAGCGTGCTGATGAATCTGAAGAATCGGGGGATGAAGGACGCCTTCATCCTCTGCACGGATGGGCTGAAAGGTTTCCCGGAAGCGATCGAAGTGGTGTTTCCCGAAGCGTTGGTGCAGACCTGCATCGTGCATCGGCTTCGTGCCAGCCTGGGCTTTACGAACTGGAAGGAACGCAAGGTCCTGGCGGCGGATTTGAAGCCGATCTACCGGGCGGCGACAGCGGAGATGGCGGAGTTGGCGCTGCAGGCGTTCCGGGTCAAGTATCCGAAACATCAGGTGATTGCCGACGTCTGGGAACGAAACTGGGAGCGGGTGATTCCGTTCTTTGAATTTCCGGAAGAGATTCGCAAGATCATCTATACGACGAATGCGGTGGAATCGCTGCATAGGACGCTGCGGAAGGTAACGAAAAACAGGCACTCGTTCCCGACTCAGGAAGCCGCGATTAAGCTGCTTTATCTGGCGCTGCAAAACGCATCGAAGAAATGGCACACGGTGCAGGGTTGGCGGGAGGCGCTTCGCCAATTTACGATCCGGTGGCCGGAGAGGATGGAGCAGGGCCGCGGGGTGTGAAAGTCAAAAACTCTCCATGAACAAAGGAAAAAACAAAATCGCGTTTACACAAAATTGTTGACACCTCCTCCCCGAGCGCTTTGTCGTACTAGTCGGCGGGCGCGGCTGGAGATGCGCAGGTCAACACAATCCAGAAGAATCTCGGGAGGCGGAACGAAACTGGCCAGCAGCCTCACAAAGAGCTGATCGAATCGGATAGATCGATCGCCCATGCCTTGAAAATTCACCGCATCACCACCGGAAACGAGTCTCGCCAGGCGAGAACTCAGCCTTGTTCTGCGATGTTGTACCTACGTTTTAGGAACAAAATGTTACCCATATGTCGGGGCCGGACAGACCACACGATGGCGGTGAGGGTGGGATTCGAACCCACGGAACCCGTGAAGGTTCAACGGTTTTCGAGACCGCCCGATTCAACCGCTCTCGCACCTCACCGTACTCTTAAGCTAGCTGATTTCCCCGCGGCATGCAATTGGGGAGCGTCGCGGCTTGCAAAAAATTAGCCCCGCCCAGGGGAAGGGCGGGGCAGCTATCCAGACTGGTTCTTATCGCTATTTCGCGGTATGCCCAGCGCGTTCGATGTCTTCTTCGACTACCGTGGATACTCCGGCCTTGG
>JANXYB010000004.1 GCA_025350325.1 Acidobacteriaceae bacterium | reverse complement strand
CCGCCGCCGGCGCGATTGCTTTGGGCGCCGCTGGTTGCGGTGGCGGAGGAGGAGGTGGAGGCGGATCGAAACTTGTCACCTCCACCACGACTTCAGGCAGCTACACCCTGACACTTACGGCGTCGGCATCAGGTACCTCTGGCAGCCAGAGTCTGATATTGGTGGTGAAATAACTATCTAAAGATGTACCAGTCGATCGCAGAACGCGGTGAGGGGGACGAAGTCGCGTCGCTTTCGTCCTGCAAACGCGCTTGTTTTCCGTTTCTTTGCGCTCTCATGCATTGGGAATCGTAGGATACGGGGGGTTTTCGGTAGTAATCCGCACCTGTGCGTGAAAAACACCTCATGTCAGCACTTTATAAACGAAGTGCCTGATATCAACCGATTAGATTTCCAAACGTTGTCCCGACTCCATCAATTTGGACAGCTCCTGGATATTCGCAAAGGGACTACTCGCGACAATGGTGCTTATTCCTTGCAATCCGTGGACAATCAAGTCCTTGTTGTTCGTAGCAATACCACGCTCCACGAGCTCGAAGTGTTTGTCTACAGCGTGCTTCCGCTCAGTGAAGATGTTGTTAAACACACTTTGATATAGATCGTAACGTCGCGTTACTTCAGCAATCAGCAGATCTCTCTTCGCACCGATCTCCGCCAAATCGCGCTGTGTCTGCTGCTCTTCGCGAAAGGCACTGACTAAATTGTTAAAGAAAGCCAGAACATCCGGCGCGGGCATATATTTTCCGACGCTACCCATCGCGTTCACAACAGTACCGTGTATTACTTTATTGTGCTTCATATGATTTCACCTTCCTCATTGAGCGGTTTCGTGTCAACCAATTGCGCTAATTCCGCTGCCATCTGTAGGAAAGGGGCGATTACATGCAAATCCTGCTCATTAAAAAAAGGACGTCCAAGAACCCGACGAATCGTTCTTTTAACTCTTGAGAATATTCCCCAAGGAAATAGTATCGAATGGGCGGAGTGGTATTCGCGCTCGTAAACATCGCCGGCTCGTTCCACGGCCCCACTGATCTCGTTTGCTCGACGTTGGAGAGCGTTCAGAGAAAGCAGAGTTTGTTTGTAGGTGGCGATGGCCTTTATGGCCTTCACCTTGCCTTTTCAATCTCCGCTATTCTCTTGCTCGCTCCAATATGGCTGAAGATACCCATGATCGCCATAGCAGGAAGTAGGACAACTCCACCAAGAACCAGGGCTCCTACCACCATACCGCCGCCCCCAGCGGCTAAAGCACCTCCTCCCAGCCAGGCTAAAGTGGCATTCGTAGCAGCGGCACCCGATAAGGTCGCAATAGCGGTCCCAGTTGAGGCGCTGCCAAGCGTTCCCACCAAAGCCCATGTACCCAAAGCGGTTGAAAGTCCAACGCTTGTTCCTCTAACCATGTTCTGGGCTATCTCGGCAGAGTTCAGGGTAGTTTCAATACCACTGAGAGGCCTTACGAGCTCAATGTCGCCGACTGTGCCTTCTGAAAATTTTCGCTCCCGAACGCCTAGAATTTTGGAATTTTATTCACCAACTTTAGTCGCTCAATGGCTACCAGCTTGGTTTCGATCAGCCGATCAAGGCTGGCGTTGGTCGCGAGTTGCTGCCGTTCGACTGCACCGTGGGTGTTATGAAAGTCGCTTTCGACCTTCCTGAACTTTTCCAACGCATCTTGAACGCGACCTTCAGCTCCAAAACTCAAGATGTTCTTAACAATGTCACTTCCCATTTCAGGTCGCTCCCCACTCAGCAAGGCCCCAGTGCGCGATAGATTTTCCGAGTCGTGACGATCGTACGCTTGCAGTATTCCGGCCGCCATGTCGGTCCGTCTCGTTCGCGTCGGACGAACTGCGGCGGGGGACGGTAGTTGTGCACGCTGAACCGCTTCCGGCACTGAAAAGGGAATGTCGCGATATTCGGCTATTCAAATCTTAAGTGAACGAACTTCGAGTCCCGGGGATACACTTGGCGAGGTACTATCGCCGAGTCTGACATCCGGTCCATCCAAGCGGACCGCTGGTCACATCTAAACGTGTGTTACCTTTACCGACGGGCTGCGAATCTGATTAAGGCTGGGATACGGGCGACGATATGTCTGCCGGCCTTAGCGATTGCATATGTCGAGGCACTCGTCGGACTCGGATAGCTCCTCATAAGTCGGCTTATCGGAAGCAGTCCCATGTGATTGCGCTTTGCTGTTCAGGTGCGTCGTGGACGATTAGGAAGCGGAACGATGGCGCTCTGATGTCCCGAGGGGGCGACTGAATGAAGTCGCACCGGCAAACCGTGCGTTCGGTCCAGCAGGCGCGTTCGGTGCAGCAGCCGCGTTATGGCAAGGCTTCTCGGAGGTCTGTGTGAACCTTCCAACCCTGCAGTCGCTTCACACGATACTCATCGAATCACCGGTCCACGAACCCCTGATTGGCTTGGCCGTCCATCGCTCAGCTGCTAGCAAAGCTCAACGCACAAAGACCCACTCCAGATGAGATGGGGGTACTGGCGTTGCGGGTGAGGAATCGCCTAGATGAAGGCTTGCTCAATGCGTTCGACGCATCGCGAGCTCTCTTGGCTGTACGACCAAGATTCAACACGTAAATGGTCCCGGCCTTGATCGCGTAAATGCTGCCGCCGGGATCGGCGATGAACAAAGCGAAGCTGTCTCCCCACGGTACTGCCGCAACCGGCGCGCCGGGCGGACTGCTTCCTTCCGACACGCTGGTCCAAGGCCGCCAAGTCAGTCCCATATCATTCTCCTGTCAGTCAACAATCGAGAGGGGGTAAGTCTGCACAAAACAGCGGCTTCGCGGGGCCACGTCATCGAACACGGTCTACGTGGACCGAGCGGTATTCGCTACTACGCATGTGGAAGCGATCTTACGAGTCCCGAGCCACAAGCTCCAGTTGGGGAACTTGAAGCTCGGGCCCGCGCCAGAGGCGAAACGTACACCGCACCCGCAAATGCTAAATGTTCCAGCAAGCCGAACCAGTAAATTGAATGAGACTCATTTTTGAGCTATCGATCATTCATCATCATCCGCGCAGTCGTCATCCCGCACGGGACGCAGATTGTGTTTGTAGACTGCCGCGCCGACAGCCCGGCCCAACTTGGCGCCTGCCACTTGGTCAGTTCGAAAATGGATACCGCCGTAAACCCGCGCGTCGGAAATGTCGTGCGTGATCTGCCTGAACGAGGTGTATTGCAGGACAGTGTTGGGGACGGCTGGGTTAGAAAGTGTGATCGAATGTCCCCCTTCGCCGTACAGGCGTCTTAGTACCTCTGCTCCCGCACCGCTCCCACTGCCATGATTGGACGGATAACTCGGGAAACATGGAGTCACGATGAATGGCATGAAGTCTGGATCGGGCTCGGTCTTCGGGTTGTCATCGGTGGCGCCTGCACGAATCGCCGTTTCTGGGCGCCAGAAGTTGTAGTGGTACTTGTTGTAGAACGAAGCCACCAGGCTGTCGCTGATCGCCATGTTGATCAGGGCGAACGCCCGAGCGTTCTCTAAGAACGTGCGCTGCTGTTGTTGCGCCACCTGCCGTGCGACTTGATTGAAAACCTGGGTTGGCGAGGTCGCCGCATAGAACAGTACGACATCGGCTCGATCTTGCGGCCGCTCAGTGCTGCCGGCGCTTCCTATTGTCATCACCGCGTTATAAGTCTTGGCGTACCGATGGCTTTCCAGCGCCGGTGGCGGACCGAGCAAAAAGTCGCTCGTACGCTCGATGCCGAACGGGGTTACATTCTGCCATTGAAAGAAAACTCCGGCCGCGAATCCGTTTACGATCGGACAACTTGACGTGGCCTGGTATTCGCCCGGAACCGCAGGGCCCGGGACCTTGAATTGCGGAGGCGAGGAGTGGTCGTTGGCCCGCAGAGCGATCATGGCCAGTGCCGCAGCGTCACCGACCGCAATGCCGTCTGTCTTGGCCTGGCTATCCGGAATCGACAACAGCGAGTTGGCTCGAGCCAGATCCAGAGCCGTGCTGCCTGAAAAATATGTGCTTAGTACTTTGTAGGCAGCCTCAATGGCCGCCCCCTCTGCTGAGGCGCCCGGCGGCGCTGTGATTGACCCGATATAGGGTTGATATTCGTGCGTAATGGCATTGACGGCTTCAAAAACAGCGAGCTGAACGATCGCCACGTCGCGAGCCTGGGCATACGGGCTCTGTTTGTTGGCGACCGCTGTATTCACCGCGATTGTATTCCAGTCCAGAACAGCATCAGCTCTCGCGGCTGACGATACCAGCCACACACTCAACATCAATACCCAAAGCCTGAATCTTCCTCGTCTGACACTCATCTTTTCCATTCGTCCTCCTCCGCCGGTCCGGCGATGTGTATGAGCGCCATCATTGAGGCGGAAAACATGTTTGTCCATAGTGGCTCGGGTGTCGGGGCATTAAGATTTGTGTCGGGCTAAGTGCCAGCATCGTAGGCACTTAACACCCGCATAGTGGAATCGGTGCTAAAATCGGTCAACTTATGTAGGCTCCCCATGCCCTCCCCGCCCGCTGCACCGCAGCAATCCATCTTCTTTGGCGAAGAATTCGAGTTCGATCTTCGGGCACGCAGGCTGCGTCGCGGGAGTCGGGTCCTTAAAGTGGAGCGTATCCCGCTAGAGGTGCTTCTTCTGCTGCTGCAGCACCCGGGAGCAGTCGTTACGCGCGAGGAGATCGTGGCCAGGGTATGGGGGTCCGATGTCTTCCTGGACACCGACAACAGCATCCGGGGCGCAATCCGCAAGATTCGACAAGTTCTGAAAGACGATTCCGAACAGCCAAGATTTATACAGACGGTTACCGGAAAGGGATATCGCTTTATCGCGCAGGTCACCGGCTTTGCTCCGGACGGAATCGATGCAGAGGCAGCAAATCCCGAGGAAGAGAAAGAGCTTGGCACAGAGGCCCCGGCTCATCCGAAAGGTCGCCGCGAACCTGCAATTCTGCGTGTGTATCGATGGCCCCTCCTAGGTTTGGGGGCGATGCTGGTCCTTGGGGTCGCCTTCGTTCTCTTGAAGGGCCGCCTGACCGACGCAACCCCGCCGAAGATAAGGTCGCTGGCCGTGTTGCCTTTGAAAAACTTCTCCGGCGATCCGAGCCAGGGATATCTGGCAGACGGAATGACCGAGGAACTCATAGGACGTCTCGCCGCGATCCATGACTTGCGCGTCATTTCACGTACCTCCGTTATGCAATTCCAGGACCCCAGGCAAACGGTCCCTGCGATTGCCAAAACACTCGGAGTGGACGCGATTGTCGAAGGTTCCGTAACCCGGGAGGGCAACCGCATTCGCGTGCACGCCCAATTGATCCGGGCCGTCAATGATGAACACTTCTGGTCGGAAACGTACGATCGCGAAATGGGCGACGTGCTTTCGCTGGAAAGCGATATTGCGCAATCGATCGCCGAAAAGGTAGAAGTCACGGTAAGCGGCCAGGAACATGCGTTGCTGCGGGCGAAGCGCAAGGTATCGCCGGAAGCGTACGAGAGTTACCTGAAGGGCGTCTATACCAGTTCCAACACCACGGCGGGAATCGAACAAAGCATCGGCTTTTTCCAAGATGCGATCAACAAAGATGCTACGTTTGCGCCTGCATATTTGGGGCTGGCGACTGCATACGGAAGTCTCGGGACGGTGTATGCCGGGGTTCCGCCGGAAGAGACCCGCCCCAAGGTGATCAGCGCGGCGCAGAAGGCGCTGGAACTCGATCCAGAGCTTGCGGGAGCGCACGTGCTGCTCGCCCAAACGTATGAGCGACTTTGGAAGTGGAGTGAAGCCGGTGCAGAATTCAAGCGGGCCCTCGAGCTGCAACCCAACGATGCTGATGCTATCCGCGGCCTAGCCATGTGGCTGATTTGCGTGGGGCGCGCGGAGGACGGGGTATCCCGGTTACAGCGTGCCCGCGAACTGGATCCAATCAACGTGCAGGGCCTTGCCGCCGATGGCTTCCTGTTGTTCCAGGCGCGGCACTATGACGAGTCCATGCAGGTATTGCAAAGCGCGTTGGCAGTGCAACCTGCTATTGCAGTTGCCCATTGGTACATGGGCTACACCCTGATTGCGAAGGGACGGCCCGAACAGGCCATTCCGGAACTGGAAAAAGCAGTGGAACTTTCCGACCGCAGCCCGGCGGTGATCGGAGTGCTGGTGCGGGCCTATGCGCACGCGGGACGGCGAAGGGATGCTCTGCGGATGCTAGACGAACTGAAACGGCGGAGCAAGACCGGGTATGTTCCGGCGGGCGCGTTTATCAATGCGTATCTAGGGCTCGGGGATAACGAGCAGGCCTTTGTCTGGCTGGAGCGCGGTTACCAGGAGAAGTCCGCAATCATGCCCCTGCTCAAAGCGCATCCTCATTTCGATCCTATCCGCAGCGACCCACGTTTCGCAGACCTGCTCCACCGTGTTGGGCTTGACCGGGAATATCCATTATCTTTTTGATCTCCCTCAAAGTGCGCGACGAACCGAGCGATTACAAAATTAGCTCCGTTAGCTGCAGATGTTTGGGTCTGAATCGGGCGTCTATCAGCCTCCACTAGGTAACGTGGTGTGGACGGTGGCGCGGGGGGGGGCGGATCGGGCATATCCGCCAGTGCAAAGGTGTCAATCAAGTCCCAGCGGCGCGTTCACGCCTCGCATAATGCAAGGCCGCTCATGCGGCTGTTTGTGTCGTGCAAACTGCGCTCTCCGACTGCATAAACGATCGTTTTCCACGGATCGGTGAAGACCTGGACGTTGACGGTCAGCGGGCTTCCGGGCAGGTCCATCAACGCCTTCATCTGCAGCTCATCGCGATAGATGAGCCACCAGTCCATGAAGGCCTCCATGTACCCCGCTTCTGCACAGGTTGTTGTAAAGTTGGCCACGAGGAATTTGCCCCCGGGCCTCAACATTGTTAGCATCCGGGCGAGTAAAGCCCGCGCAACGGGCGTGCTCAAGTAATCGAACAGGCCCGCTGCGTAAACGAAATCGAATTCGCCCAAGGAAAGCTTCCCCGACAGGACTTGACGCACCGATCCAGAAACAGTGGTTATGACCTGGTTTCCATAGGCGCGAACACATTCCAGTAAACTGTCCGCATCCTGGTCAAGACATACCCACTCCTTGATGGCACCGTCCTTGATCGCGTTGGTGAGTTCCGACTCGCGGAGATGCCCGGAAGCAATGGAAAGAATACGCAACTGGCTTCCGCCCGGCATCCGATCGACTGCACCAGCAATCAGCGAACGACGATGGCGGACTGCCTTTGAAGTATTGCAGTGCTCGACAAGTGCCTGAAAGATGGAACTGCCCAAATCTGACGGATCACTTTGGTGCGGTAAACCGTAGATCATATCTAACATGACCGCATCTCCAGCGTATCCGCGCGGCCTTGCGAAGCTCCGGTTGGTAAGTGGGTCTTCGTGCAAGACCGTGCAAATTGGATGTTGCCTGCAAACAGAGACCAGTTCTTTCCATGCACCTTCATGCACAGATGATCTTGCTTCGCATAAAGCGGCCATCAACGTTTCTAATCCCCTCACGACGTCGCCTTGGAGAAGCTGGTCATATGCGTCGTCGAGTAATTTCACGAGATAGCTGCGTGGGGTGGCAGTACCTGGCGGTGAAGAAGGAGCGGTCTGGGGCTGCACACTAATCACGAATGTCCTCCGGGTTTGTCGTTAGAGTTGTCAAACGCTGGCTTCAGGCCGACGCCGTTCAAGTCCTACTCTCTTGAAGACGAGAGCTCGGGCGGGAACCCTTTTAAGAATTGCGAATACTTTTGAGATTTGTTGCGGGACCAAGCAGAGCGACGTTTAGCTTGATGGTGTCGTCCGCAGCGGTGACCCAACAATGCTGCACGTTGTAGGTGCCGTCCTTGTTCTGTCCAAGGATGGCAGCGGCTACCGGACCGGCCAGATCGCCAAATACCGGTCAATGGTTGGTGAGGTTGGTGAGGCCGGCGATCACCCCAAGGTTGGCCATCAGGGTCCCGCCAACATGCGTGCAGTTCGAGTCTGCGACCCCTCCAACACTACGGAGCAGTCTCTCTTTGTCCTCCGCTAGCGGATC
>JANXYB010000036.1 GCA_025350325.1 Acidobacteriaceae bacterium | reverse complement strand
GACGCGCCAAGGCTCAACGCCAGAAGAGCGCAAACATAAACAAATTTCGAACTTTTGCAGCGTCGTATCGAGTACATCAATAATCTTTCGCGCCGGGCCGGTGTGGCTGCCGGAAGATGTTTGCACTCCTGTAGATGCCCGCCACCGGTGAGCAGGTTCTTAAATCTAGTGTACCGAAGATCAATGGCTCAGAATGTTCAGCCCTGAACACACCGTGGACCACCCATTTCGCTAGGCTTTTCTAGACTCGCCGACTAGCGAATTCCTTAGCGGGTCGCTGTCGCTTGGATTAGTTGCGAAGCCAACGAACACAATGCCTGCCGAAAGACTTCCCGAACCGCATCCGCCGTCCACGCTTGTGCACGTGGGCCACCGTGCTCCGCGAGCATCGCTGCCGTTTCCTCTGAAGTGAATCCGGCCACAGCGCGCAATACAAAAACCACGCGCAGTTCCTTGGGCAAGCTCGCCAGCCAATTCCTGACTCTGTCTTTATTAGGACCGGCTAACATCGATTCCAACTCAGCCGTCGAAATTCCCGCCGCCTCAAGGTCGTCGTCTTCAATGCAAGTGGCCACGTGTTCCAGGCCCTCGGGAGCGGCAAGGCTGCCCGGCTGCCGCTTCTCAAGCAAAGCGAGCGCCGCCGAACACAACGCCAGTCGGCTGCTTTTGCGACCTTGCACCGGATCATCGCACTCTGAAACTTCAGCCTTGGCGACCGCCGTTTCAACCAGCCGTATGCTGTCTTCCCCTTCACCCACTAGCATTGAAGCCATGTTGTAAAGTTTGGCTGCAATTATATCGAGAACTTCGTCTAGGCCCGCAAGTGCATTGGTTACCGTCGTCTCATCTTTCGGCTGGCCGTCAAGCAGCCCGTGTACCTGCTTTGAAAAAGCCGCGGCACCAGCGGGTATCGGTTGGGGCGGAATTAGACTGTCATTCGAAGTATCGGGGTTGTTAGACAAGGGTAGGGCTCCTCTCTTTAGGGGATCAGGGGGGCGTCCCTGCCTCTATCCTCAACCCGACGGCCGGGGCGGGTCAATTCGATTGCAACATTGCGTGCAACTTTGTCTCTGCTTCGTCAGCCGTTTGCAGGTGAATCACAAGCGACTTTTTTCGCATTTTAACGCCATTCAGAGTCTCCAGAAATTATGATCAGCGAATCCCATGTGCAGTTTGCACAGGAAAAGCTGTAGACTTGCCAACACGGCGTTGAACGTACTCATGGCCAGAACTAATAAGAAACAAAAGCTCTTCACCGGACGAGACCACTCATGGATGCAGTTCAATCGGCGCGTCCTTGAGGAAGCCGAGGACCCCTCTAATCCGCTGCTCGAGCGCGTCAAATTTCTCGCCATCACCGGCTCCAATCTCGACGAGTACGTCGAAATTCGCCAGGCGGGCCTCATGCAGCGGATTGAGGACGGCTACCGCGAGCAGGGCTACGATGGCCTGCGCCCCGATGAGGCACTAGCCTCGCTTACCGCAGACATTCACACCTTTGTCGACGCGCAGTACCGCTGCTGGAATGACCTGCTGCTGCCCGAATTGCGCAAGCAAAGCATCCGCCTGCTTGAGTGGGACGAGTTGAACGAAGAAGCCCAATCCTATGCTCGTGGCTATTTTCAGCGCGAAGTGGACCCGCTGCTCACGCCCATCGCCATCGACCCGGCGCACCCCTTCCCCCGCGTGCTCAATAAGGCTCTATGCCTTGCTTTGCTGCTGCGTCGAAAACGCAAAAGCTCCGGGCCACAGGTTCTCGGCGTCGTCACCGTGCCCCGCGCACTGCCTCGCTTCGTTCGCCTGCCTGCCGAAGACGGCAAGTACGATTACCTTCTGTTGCAGGACCTCATTGCTCAGCACCTCGCCGGTATGTATCGCGGTTATGAAGTGCTCTCCCGCGTTGCTTTTCGCGTGACGCGCAACTCTAACCTTTACTTCGAAGAGGAGGAAGCGCGATCGCTGCTTGAGACCATTCGCGTTGAATTGCACAATCGACGCAAGGGTGACTCGGTACGCCTTGAGATTGAAACCGGAGCCGACCAGGAAATTGCCGAGCGCCTGCGCGTCAACTTCGAGCTCGACGAGGAACAGGTCTTTCGCGACGATGGACCGGTCAATCTTTCTCGAGTAATGTTTTTTTATAGCGACATCCAGCGGCCTGACTTGAAGTTTCCGCCTTTCACGCCCAAGCCTCTGCATCTGAGCCGCAAGTCCACAAATATCTTTGATGAATTGCGCCTCCACGACTTGCTCCTTCACCACCCCTACGACTCCTACGACCCGGTCGTCGATTTCATTCAGCAAGGCGCTGAAGATCCAGCCGTGGTCAGTATGAAGCAGACTCTCTACCGCACCAGCCAGGATTCGCCCGTTTTCGCCGCGCTCATCGAGGCGGCGGCAACCAAAGAAGCGACGCTGGTCGTCGAGTTGATGGCGCGCTTCGATGAGGCGTCCAATATTCGCTGGGCGCGCAGCATGGAAGATGCCGGCGTGCAAGTCTTTCACGGCGTGGTCGGCCTCAAAACCCACTGCAAACTCGCCATGCTGGTGCGCCGCGATGAAGATGGAGTGACCCGCCGCTACTGCCACCTGGGCACCGGCAACTACAACCCAGTCACTTCCCGCTTCTACACCGATCTAAGCCTGCTTACGTGCGATTCGCAAATTACCGAGCGCGTACACATGGTCTTCAATTACCTCACCGCCCATGCCGAGATCGATGACTATCGACCTCTGTTGGTCGCCCCTCTAACCATGGCCGAGAGTTTCCTTGGACTCATTCGCCGCGAGCAGGAACACGCCCAGGCGGGACGGCCCGCGCACATTATCGCCAAGATGAATGCGCTGCTCGAGCCCAGCGTCATCGAAGCTCTCTATCAGGCGTCGCAAGCCGGTGTTGAAATCGACCTGATCATTCGCGGGCTTTGCATCTTGCGTCCGGGCGTGAAAGGTATGTCTAGCCGCATACGGGTTCGCTCGGTCGTTGGCCGCTTTCTCGAGCATTCGCGCATCTTCCACTTTGCCAACGGCGGAGACGACGAAATCTACCTGGGCTCTGCCGACTGGATGCCGCGCAACCTATTCGAGCGTTGCGAGGTGGCTTTCCCTGTCCGCGATTTAGCCGCTAAGGCCCGCATTCACGAGGAAATTCTTCCCGCCTACCTCGCCGACACCGTCAAGGCGCGTCTGCAGCAGGCTGACGGCAGCTACCTGCGCGCCTCAAAAGTAAACAAAGATGCGCCCGGCTTTTCCAGCCAGGATTTCCTCATGCAACTGGCTGAGGGCAAGGTGGAGATCAGCGGAATCCCCTCGATCCACGTTCCCAGAAAACCTGCCCGGGCTGCCGTAAAAAAAGCGGCAGCAGCCGACTGAGGACGATTCCATGGCGTCTTACCTCGCCGTTTGCAGATAATTCCCTCTTCAATTGCTACAGTCGAAAGAAAGACAGCATCCCATCGTCTATGCGATCGAAGGAGGGCTCCACGCCCAGCCCGCAGGCGATCGGCTAACAGCGGAGGAGTCAATCTATGGCAGAGAGCGCACCACAGGTGTTTTCGGGAGTTACGCCCGCGCAGTACACGCGGTTGGTTGAGAAAGCGAAGGCGGCCGGCATCGATCTGACAGGTAACAGCGGAACCGCTTCTAAATTCGGCGTTGAAGTCAGATACAACTACTTGGCCGACAAACAGGAGCTCACCCTGCACTGCCTCCGCACGCCATTCTTTATGAGTGCAGACGACGTCAATGGCAAGCTGCGCGGTCTGGTCAGTGAGAGCCTCGCACGGGCATGAACCAAACCTCGCTGCGAACAAATAGCCAATCGGCGACCCCGTCGCGGCGTAGCGTTCCGCCCCCTGCAGTTTTTCGAGTGCTGGTTACGTTTTGCAATCCGTATGTTCAGAACTCGTCCAAGTCTTCCCCAACTCACCCGCTATTAAGCGCGCAGGCGCTTCTACAATGGTGGCATCTGGCCAGTCTGGATGCGCCGACCGTTGCTGTGACTTGGTCACTGGCTTTCGCTTGGGCGGCTCACGTACGACTGCCGTTTTGGGTGCCGATTCTGCTCGCATTGGGGACCTGGGCCGTTTACATCGCCGATCGCCTGCTCGATGCACGCGCTGCGTTAGCCTCCGGCGACCACTTAGGCCTGCGCGAACGCCATCATTTCCACTGGCGCAATCGCTATACTTTTTCTGTTCTGGCCGCTGTCGCCGCATGTGTCTCTGCGGCCATCGTCTTCGTACTCATGCCGGCCGGCGTACGCGAGCGAAATTCCGTTCTAGCGCTGGCAGCCTTGGCTTACTTTGCAGTCGTACATTCGCGACGCCGTACAAAGCCGTGGCGCCGCTTTTTACTCCCGAAGGAGTTTCTGGTCGGCGTCTTATTCACCGCTGGATGCGCCCTGCCGACCTTTTCGCGCCTCCCCAGAAATCCGTCGCCCACCAATTTTATCGAGGGCATATTTTTTGCGGATGTTTTCTTTTTCGTTTTTCTCGCATGGCTCAACTGCTCCGCCATAGAGCATTGGGAATCCTCAAAATCTTCGCGCGTCTTCGCAGTTGCAATCCTTCTCAGTGGCACAGGTTTCGTGTTGAGTGCGGCGCAATATCGACTTGATATAGGCTCCGCTACTCTCATAGCAACAGGCGCGCTCGCAGCACTGCTACTAGCTTTTCTCGACGGTGTACGCGGCCGCATGAGCGCTCTCACTCTCCGCGCTAGCGCCGACCTTGTACTGCTTACTCCGCTGGTGCTCATCCCACTCGCACTGCACAACTAATGAATGCAAACATCGGCTTAACAAATCAATCCGCCACGCCTGACTTTAATCGCTTAGCCAGAATGTACCTTTGGATGGAGCTTTTGACCTTTGGCCCGTGGCTTGAGCGTTGCCGCTTTGCGTTCGTCAGCGACTTCGGCGCATGTCGCAATGCACTAATTCTCGGCGACGGCGATGGCCGCTTTACCGCCCGGTTATTGAAAACAAATCCATTCATCCACGTCGACGCTGTCGATGCCAGTCCCGCAATGTTGTTTGAACTCCTGCGTCGCGCCGGAACAGAAAACGCCCGCGTCGACATTCATCCCGCAGACGCCCGCAACTTCAATTTCCCGGGGTCGCAGTATGACCTGATCGCTACTCATTTCTTTCTCGATTGCCTCACAACGGATGAGATTGCCTCTCTGGTCCGGCGACTGCGGTCCCGCATCGCTCCTGAGGCCCTTTGGGTTGTGTCGGAGTTTGCAGTGCCACCAAATTCTTTCGGCAGACTTGTAGCCCGCCCACTCGTCGGATGCCTCTATCGAATATTCGGAGTTCTGACCGGTCTCACCATTCGCGGCCTTCCCGACTATCCCGCAATCTTTTTGCAATCCGGGTTCGTACCGATATTGAAAAGGTCCATGCTGGCCGGTCTTATCGTCAGCGAAATTTGGTCAGTCAATACCTGTTTAGCTAAACAAACTTCAAATCTTGATGGCAATTTATTGTTGTAAAGCCCAGACATGGAATGACTTATGCAATCAGATTCACGCGGCACATAATTAAGCCGATTCCCTCGCGTGGCATCAATAAACCCGAATGAGCGTACATCCGATATCACTTAAAGGGCGTTCTTAGTGCGGAGACGGTTTTCTTCAACTACTGTTTTCAACTTGAGAATCGTATCCCCAGTCAGCAAAACTTCGTAACGATCAGAGAGGTCATATGGAAAATCAAAATCTACTTAGTTCCATCGGAACCATCGCGCAGGAACGCCTCGCGCGACGGAAGTTTTTAAGCCAGGCTGGCTTGCTCGGCCTGGGTGCTGCAGCAGCCACAATCACCTTCGGCGGATCCAAGTCAGCATTTGCTGACGAAACCGAGCCCGCGGCCGAAACCGCACAAGAAGTCGCACAATCCAAAGACACGGTTGCGGAAATCTTCACTGCCGCTCTGATCGCAGAAGATCTGGCTACCACTTTCTATTACAACGGTCTCGTAGGCGCCGTCATCCAGGATCCAAACCTGGCGGGCCCCGGCGGTTCGGCGACCCATGTAACAAGCTCTGGCAATGTTGGCAACGTTGACTATATCCGTGCCGCTCTTACCCAGGAAATCCACCACGCTCAACTCTTCCGGTCTCTTCTGGGAATGACACACGGTGCGCAGGATCCGGTCCAGACGTTCCACTTCCCCGCACGCACTTTTGATAATCTCGCCAATTTCACCGGCATCCTCGACGCGCTTGAGAACGCCTTTATTGGCGCCTACCTCTGCGCCATTCAAGAGTTTGCTGCCAAGTCTGCGAACCTCCAGGGCGGAGATGGGGCCTGGCTGCAGTCCGGCGACAAAAAGTATTCTTCTGAACAGCTCGATTACTTCGCCAAGGTGTCCGCCTCCATCATGGGCATCGAAGCGGAACACCGCGTTCTCGGCCGCGTAATCAGCAATTCAAACCCTGCGAACAACCTCAACTATGAGGGTGTTGATGGTCTGAATGCGGTTTACAACGGACCGAAGTCTGCCGTCGCTGCCTTGACTCCGTTCCTAAAGCCCAGCACCGGCCCCGGTTATTCGTTTGCGACTGCGCTCGCGAAACAGAGCACTGTTTCATTGCCCGTAATGGGCAGCTATCCAGCCATGTAGTTCAACTTTCCTCCAACTGAACCATACCCAGCGGCGTCGCAACCACGATGCCGCTGGGGACCTACCCGGGAACCTCCGCTCGGCCTGCCTTTATATCCCGCCTTCATTCCTGAACTTCTCCTCGAACAATTCCTCTCCTGGTCCGCCGTCACCATCAGTGACCACCTGCAGGCCGACCCGATTGTTACAAATGTGTTAACATCGAGCGTCAAGGAAGTGGCTAAGTCTTGTCGGATCAAGCCCACACATATCGATGAACCTATATCTAATGCGTCACGCCAACGCTGGAATTCCCCGGGAAAGTCTGAAACTCGATGCGAAGCGTAGCCTGATCAAAGAAGGAAAAGAACAGTGCATGTTGATGGCGCGAGTCCTCAACGCGCTCAAGGTGCAGGTTGACGTCATCGTCGCAAGCCCCCTCAAGCGCGCCATGCAGACGGCGCAGTTTGTGGGCACCGAGCTCGGCTACGAAGGAAAAGTGGAGATCAGCCCCGCGCTCGGACCGGAAGCGAGCTACGGCGATTTTCAAAAAATATTGGATAAATATGCTGACCGCGAAGGCGTGCTCGTCGTAGGCCACAACCCCAGTTTGTTCCAGTTTGCAGGCCGCTTGATTACCGGGAATGGCGGAGCCGGCCTTCGCATGCGTAAAGGTTCGATTGCCCGCATCGACATGGATCGCCATCCGCCGCTGCTGCAATGGCTGATCGACCCGCGCATGGCTCGCTGGATCTACGCCAGCGTGGCGAAAAGTTCGCGCCCAAAGACCTCGCGAAAATAAGGCGCCTCTTTGCGCAGTGACCACAGTTCCAACTCCGCCCCCGACCGCCCCGGCTTTAATTCGAGATAAACTCGCTTGGGATAAACCTTCGCTGCCACCCGCAGCACATCGCTGGCGCGATCCTGGTTGAGTGCAACGGCGAGCCGCAACAGCACCACCGCGCGATGGATATGTTCATGCTCTTCTGCAGGAATGTTGCGCATCGCACGATCGTTTGGTTGCGGACGGCTCTTGCCGAGGTAGCGGGCCAGTGCCGAGACGACCGTCCGTTGCACCTGTGTGTATCCGTAGATTTCAGAGCTGGAAACGATGTATTGCGTGTGCCGATGATGTCCCTGGTGATTGATGAATTTACCGGTGTCACGCAGCACGGCAGCCGCCGCCAGCCAGTCTTCATATTCGTCAGGCAGCCGGTGCAGCAGTTTCAGTTCATTAAATAGTTGGGCGGCATGCGCGCGCACCGGTTCAGCTTGCCGGATGTCGACTCCAAATCGCTCAGCCGTGGCGACCACACTCTCCCAGCGCTCCTGCTCGAATTGCTTGTGGCCGGCGGCGCGCGCGTCCTGCGCCGCCAGCATCTGCGCCAGAATGCCGTCGCGCAAACCCAGCGGCGAATAGCGGAAATCAGGCAGGCCGAAGCGCTCCATCAATTCAACGAACACTTGCGACCCGGCGACAATGATTTCGGCGCGCCGGGGACCGATTCCCGGCACTGCTTCGCGCTCGGGTAGGGGCAGTTTTGACATTTTGGTGGCGATCTTGCGCACTTCGCTGGCTGGCGAACCACCGGTAAATGAGGAAGGCTTGCCACCCAAGCGAGCGGACGGCTTCGTTCCTTTGAGTGCCGCTGCACACGCCTCTGACAACGCCGCCGCGGTTCCTGAAGTCGCAATCATCAACGGCACGCGTCCCGGTTGGATGCGGCGATGCGCCCGGCGCAGTTCGCGCATGATAAGCCGCTTCATGCGCGCGACTTCATCGGCCAGCGGCGGATCGTTCAACAAAAAGTCTTCAGTGAGGCGAACGGCGCCGATGGGCAAGCTGATCGTATCCTTGATACGCTTGCGCTCTGACAGTGTGATCTCGCAGCTCCCGCCGCCGAGGTCAACCAGCAGCACGCGGCCGCCCACGCCTGGCTCGGCGCTGACGACCCCGCGATGAATCAAGCGTCCCTCTTCGAGGCCGGAAATGATCTCCATATTCCACCCGGTCTCCGCCTTGACCCAGGCGTGAAACGCGTCAGAGTTGCGGGCATCGCGCATTGCCGAAGTAGCCACCACGCGAATCTGATCGACGCCGCGCGCCTGCACCGCCCGCTGAAATCGCTTAAGCGCGCGCAAAGTGGCCGCCATGGCCTCTGGTGAAATTAGCCCCGACGCGAACACGCTGGCCCCAAGCCGCGTAACTTCGCGATCTTCATGCAGCGTCTTCAACTGGTGCGCCACCACTTTTGCAATCTTGAGCCTGCATGAATTCGATCCAATATCAATGGCGGCAAAGGTAGGCATAAGTATCTAGAAGATTCTCCACAAGCCACGATTCTGGCTCTTGCGCCAAGATACACGACTTCTCCCGTGCAGCGCGGGCTCCGCTCGTATTCAAGAGCCAGGATGTGGGCTGCGAAACCGGCTGCTATGCTTGCTGCGACGACCTTTTACGCGATGACCGAAGAAATCCAAATACGTAATCGCCCCCTATCCGCGCCTTCGCCAATGGCTGCGTGGACTCTGTTGGCGATCATGTTTCTTTCAGTTCAAATCGCTTCGCTGTTCACCCCTCCGCTGCTCGACGATGCAGATGCCTCGCATGCGCAGATCGCGCAACACATGGCTGAGAGCGGTGACTGGGTGACGATGAAAGTGAACGGCATTCGTTATCTCGAGAAGCCTCCACTTCCCTATTGGCTCGACGCCATTTTGTTCCGCCTCTTTGGTCAGAATGTGTTCGCTACGCATTTGCCCAATGCATTGGCACTGCTCGGGTGCGCATGGGTGGCCTGGCTCTGGGCGCGCCGGGCGTGGGGCGAACGAGCTGCCCTCTATGCGGCGCTGGGAGTGCTCACGTCGATCGGCCCGTTTCTCTTTACGCGATTCGCTATTCCCGAAGCGGTGCTGAGTTTTCTGCTGTTGCTTGCGCTCTATTGCTTCCTCACCGGACTTGAAAGCCAGTTGCCAACGCGGTTCTACGTTATGTGGGCGGCGCTGGCGCTGGCCACGCTGTCCAAAGGGTTAATCGCGCCGGTATTTTTCGCCAGCGCGGCAATTCCGTTGCTACTTTTGAGCGGGCAGTGGCGCCGCTGGCGTGATTTAAAGCCTTTTAGTGGATTGCTGCTATTTCTCGTGATTGCTGCGCCGTGGCACATTCTTGCAGGGCTGGCTAATCCCGATCAGGGACATCCGCTCGGCAATCATCCCACGCCGGGAAACGTGCACGGCTTCTGGTATTTCTATTTTCTCAATGAACATGTGTTCCGCTTTTTAGGCCAGCGCTTTCCGCACGATTACAATCGCCTGCCCTTCGTCGCCTATTGGCTGCTACACCTGGTTTGGCTGTTTCCGTGGAGTCTTTTCCTGCCGGCGCTTCTCGTGCTGGCTTGGAAAACACGCCGCACCTGGATGCAGCATTTGCGCCGCGACGCAGGAAAGACCGTAGACTTTTACCTCGACAACGCTGCCCGCGAAGATGTGGCGATCTACGTTGCGCGTCTTAAATTCCGCGTTCGCTCGGTGTGGCTGCTCAGCTTATTTTCGGGATTTACGCTGCTGTTTTTTTCTATCTCAACCAACCAGGAGTACTACACCTTCCCGGCGTGGACGCCGCTGCTGATGTTGCTCGCTAGCGTCCTGGCCGGTATTGAAGAAAATCAGGGTGCCAGCGATGGTGCCAACAAGAACGCCTCCCACCTTTCGCAATCCTGGCTCACCGGCGCGCAGGCGGTATTTGCAGTTGCAGGCGTCGTTTCTGCCTTCGCGCTGGGGTGGGGTTTGTGGCAATCACGCAATCTCCCCTTCATCGCCGATATTGGAACCCTGCTCGCGCACCGCGATGTGGGCGGCTACACGCTTTCAATGTCTCACTTTTTCGATTTGACCGGGCCGTCGTTTGCCGCATTGCGATTGCCAGCAGCTTTGGCGGCGGTCACGCTGCTCATCGGTCCCGCGACAGGATGGTTGTTGCGCGTGCGTCGCAAGCACATGGCCGCCACGGTCAGCGTGGCCTTCACAATGATGATCTTTTTGATCGCGGCGCACATCGCATTTGCACGCTTTGCGCCGATGCTCAGCTCAAAAAAGTTGGCCGACACCATCCTAGAAAAAGGATCGCCGTCCGACTCGTTCATTATTTATGGCGACCAGTCCGATGCATCGTCAGTGGTCTTTTATACCCACAACTTTTTACACAAGCCCGCCTTCATCGTGGTTGAGCCTTGCTCACCGCACGGCAATGGAACGACGCTGCTTTGGGGCTCGTGCTATCCCGATGCGCCCAAGATTTTTTTGAGTGAAGACCAGCTTGCAAAGGAGTGGGGCACTGGCGAGCGCAAATGGCTGTTTGCGCAAGACACTAACCAGCCCAAGGCGGAACAACTGCTTGCGAGACGTTTGTACCACGTGCAATCGATCGCCGACAAAGCCCTATGGACAGACCGGCCGCTGCAATAGTCTTCGTCCATAGAGCCTATTTGGCTGCGCGCATCTTGCCACCAGGCAATAATTGAAAGACGCGGCCACGCCAAAGAATGCGGCTGCCCATGTAACTCGCCGCCCAGAATCCAAACCCCATCAAGTCGCGAACGGGATACAGAACCAGCAAGTTGAACCAACTCGCATCGCCGACCACGGCCCGCCCCACCGCTATCGACACCGTCAGTCTTGTCGCGACACTCCAGCCAAACAAAAGCAATCCCCACCAGTCGTGACCCAGGGCTGCTGCGCATGCCCAAGCGAGCAGGCCAAAGGGAACACTGAACGTGAGTGCCGTGCCAAAGTGGCCTTTAGGGCGCGAAAAACGCGTCGACTTCATCCAACGAACTTGGTGCAGCATCGACTGACCGAAGCTGGAGTTGAGAACGATGTGGTCGATGACGTGGTGACTCAGTACCACCGTCTGCCCCAACTTATACGTCTCGTTTCCCAGCACAAAATCGTCAGCGCAATAATCCGCCGTCACGCGAAAGCCGCCCATCCGCTGAATCGTCGCACGGCGGAAAGCCATCGTCGGCCCTAGCGTAAATTGCATTCCTTCCATCATGCGCGCCACCAGCACGCCGGCCGTCATTTCAACACTCATGCCAACAGCTTCGAGCCTCGCCCACAGCCCTCCACCGACCGCGACGCCGCGATAAGGGCAGGTGATCGCGCCAACTTTTTCATTGGCGAAGGGCAACGCGACGGCGCGCAGATAATCCGGCGTCACACGCACGTCACTGTCGCTGATTACGAGGATGTCATGGGAGGCCGCGGTTTCCATCTTTTCCATGGAGGCGACCTTGGCGTTGATGTAGAGTGGCTCGCCGGTCGCGAAAAATTGCGAAGGAATCTGCGGAAAGCGTGCGGCCACCCGACGAGCAATCTTGAGGCCTTCATCGCTTTCAGCGCGGGCGCAGAACAGAATTTCGTATGAGGGATAATCCTGCTCAAAGAAACTGGCCAATTGCGCATCAAGATCGGGTTCCGCGCCGTGGACTGGCTTGAGCAACGTGAGAGGTGGCGTGTACCCAGGCCGCTCTTGCAGTTGGGATTCAGCCTGCTGCCGCTCGCGCAAATATTGAGGCACCGCGACCAGAACCATGCCGGCGAAGACGGTAGACGTGACGACGCCGAAAACGGCCAATCCGATCAGAAGGTAAAGCATGCAGGTCTAAGGATACCGCTTGCTCTTGACGGCCAAAGAGTCCCCGCTCCAAACCCACCAAGCAGTATCTAAACCTCGCGCTTGGTGTTTGCCTTGGGTACCACCGTCGGCTTGCGCAATGGCACGATGGCTCCTGCGGAACTCGGAGCGCCCTGCTGAAAGCGCGTGAACATCTCGGTGCGCACGTATTCAACGAAGCTCTGCATCTGGCGATTCATCTCTTCCATGCGCTCGCGCATTTGCAGGACGATAGCGATGCCTGCAATGTTCACGCCCAGGTCGCGCGCAAGGTTCAGAATGAACTCAAGCCGCTCGATATCCTCATCGGTATAGAGGCGGGTGTTGCCCTCGGTGCGCGATGGCTTCAGCAACCCTTCGCGCTCATAGAGACGCAAGGTCTGCGGGTGAATCTCGTACATCTCGGCCACCGCCGAGATCATGTATGCGCCCTTCGATTTTCTTTTTGCCGCCATGATTCGCCGCCAATTTAGCTGGTTCGCTTAGAGCTTTTCAAACAGAGCAATGCGCGGATCCTGGTTGTTGAGCTTGGCCAGTTCGCGCATGATCTCGCGACTGCGCTCGTCGTTCAGCGTGGGGACTACTACCTCTACGGTGACGATCTGGTCGCCGCGTTGGCCGGCGTGCTGGGCGCTCTCAACGCCACGCTCGCGCAAACGAAGTTTCTGCCCGCTCTGCGTACCAGGAGGAATTTTTAATTGCGCTCGCCCATCAATGGTTGGCACGTCAACTTTCGCTCCCAGCGAAGCCTCCGCAATCGTCACCGGAACATTCAAGTGGATGTCGTCGCCAACGCGCGTGAACACAAGATGAGTGCCCGTACGCACGATTACAAATAGATCGCCGGCGGCGCCACCATTGAGGCCTGCATTGCCCTTGCCTTGCAAGCGAATGCGCTGCCCATCGCGTGTACCGGCCTTGATGCGAAAATCAACCGTTTCGGTGCGACTCACCGTGCCCTCGCCGTGGCAGGTGGCGCAATCATTCGTTGTTCTTCCGGTTCCATTGCAGCGCGGGCAGGGAATGTTGAACTTCATGCGCCCGCCCATCTGCGTCACCTGGCCCGTACCGCTGCATTCAGGACATGCGGTCGGGCCGCCGGTCTGCGCCATGCCGTGACACGTGGAACACGTCTCTTGCCGATGGATCTGCAGACGCGCCTGACCGCCCCGAATCGCCAAAAAGAAATCCACGGTGGCTTGGTATTCAAGATCGGTGCCGGGCTGGGGGCCGCGCGGCCGCGTCTGGGGCTGTGCGCCTGAAAAGATTCCGGAAAAAATGTCTTTAAAGCTGCCCCACGACGATGAGCCGGCTCCGGCCTGTGCACCAGGATGCTGTCCCGGTCCGCTCTGAAAACCTGAAAAATCAAATCCGCTGAAATCCACAGGCATACCGCCGCCGCCTCTTTGCTGGCGTGCGTAGGCCTCGGCCTGCGACGGGTCAATCTGGTCGCTGTAGAAGCCAACCTGGTCGTAAACCTTGCGCTTTTTTTCGTCACTCAGAACGTCGTTGGCCTCGGAAATTTCTTTGAACTTCTCCTCGGCCTTCTTGTCCCCGGGGTTGACGTCGGGATGATATCGGCGCGCAGCTTTGCGAAAGGCCTTTCGAATCTCCTCTGGCGTGGCCGTCTTCTTGACCCCGAGTGTTCCGTAATAATCCTTGTTTTGCGTTGTGGCCATGTGTGTTTTCTTATCTCATGTCAAGTTCGGGCTTACGACTCCTCATGTGCACTTGATCTGCGGGGAATGCCCCATGTTTCATCGAAGGTACTTATCCGATCTTGCTTGCATCGTGTAGTCGATTTCGAATCACAGTGATAAGGGTGGGCGAAATTCGTGCCGCCCACCCCTGCTTCCCGTCCTATGAACGAGTGGCCCTCTTATTTCTCGCCCGACCAGTTTTACTTCTTTTCGTCCACGTCCACGTACTCGGCGTCGATTACGCTGCCCTCGTCTTTCTTTTGCTCGGCGGCTGGTTCGCCGGCCGGAGGCGGTGCGGCCGCTTGCGCCGCATTGGCCTTGTAGAGCACTTCGGCAAGTTTGTGGCTTGCTTGGGTGAGCTTCTCGTGCGCGGCCTTCAATTCACTTGAAGATGGTGAACCCGCAAGCGTCTTTTTGGCTTCGGCAAGTGTCGATTCGACCTCGGTCTTGTCGGCAGCCTGTACCTTTTCGCCCGATTCCTTCAGCATCTTCTCGATGTTGTACACCAGCCCGTCAAGGGAGTTGCGCGACTCGATTTCTTCGCGCTTTTCCTTATCTTCGGTAGCGTGCGCGTCGGCATCCTTGGCCATGCGCTCCACCTCTTCTTTGCTCAGACCCGAGCTAGAAGTGATCGTGATGCGCGTGTCCTTGCCGGTTGCATTGTCTTTGGCATTTACGTTTAAAATGCCATTGGCATCGATGTCAAAGGTGACTTCAATCTGGGGCACGCCGCGCGGCGCCGGAGGGATACCGGCCAATTTAAACTTACCAAGCGTGCGGTTTTGCCCAGCCATCGGGCGCTCACCCTGCAGCACATGCACTTCAACTTCGGTCTGCGAATCAGCGGCGGTCGAAAACGTTTCAGTCTTCTTTGTCGGGATCGTTGTATTGCGCGGAATCATAGGTGTAGCCACGCCACCCAGGGTTTCGATCGACAGCGTCAGCGGTGTGACATCAAGCAGCAACAGGTCCTTGACTTCGCCGGCCAACACGCCCGCCTGCACCGCCGCACCTACTGCGACGACTTCGTCGGGGTTTACGCCACGATGCGGCTCGCGGCCAAACAGTTCCTTGACCAATTCCTGAATCCGGGGCATGCGCGTCTGTCCACCGACAAGGACCACTTCGTCTATGTCGCTAACTTTGACGCCTGCATCCGCGATCGCCTTTTTGCAGGGCTCGAGTGAACGATCAATGAGGTCGCCAACCAACTGCTCCAGCTTGGCGCGCGTCAGTTTGCGCACAAGGTGCTTCGGACCGGTTGCGTCGGCCGTGACGAAGGGGAGGTTGATTTCAGTTTCAACGGTGGTCGAAAGCTCAATCTTGGCCTTCTCCGCTGCGTCCTTCAATCGCTGCAGAGCCATTTCGTTGCCCTTCGATCCGAGGTCCAGACCCTGTTCCTGCTTGAACTCCGCAATCAGCCACTCCACAATGCGCTGGTCGAGGTTGTCGCCGCCCAGATGGGTGTCGCCGTTGGTGGATTTCACCTCAATGACGCCTTCGCCTACCTCGAGAATCGATATATCGAACGTGCCACCGCCAAAGTCATAGACGGCAATCGTCTCGTCCTTCTTCTTGTCGAGCCCGTACGCCAATGCGGCGGCGGTTGGCTCGTTGACGATGCGCTTCACATCGAGGCCGGCAATCTTGCCTGCATCTTTGGTCGCTTGGCGCTGCGCGTCGTTGAAGTACGCGGGAACCGTAATCACCGCTTCGGTAACGGTCTCGCCCAGATATGCTTCGGCGCTTTTTTTCAGTTTCTGCAGAATCATGGCCGAGATTTCCGGCGGGGTATATTCCTTGCCTTGGGCCAGGACACCGACATGATCACCCTGCTTTGAGACCTTGAATGGCACCATTTTCATCTCATCCGAAACTTCGTCGTAACGGCGCCCCATAAACCGCTTGATCGAAAAGATAGTGTTCTCAGGATTGGTGATCGCCTGCCGCTTGGCTACCTGGCCAACCAGCCTCTCGCCGCTCTTTGAAAAGGCGACAATTGAGGGTGTGGTGCGCGCACCTTCCTCATTCGCAATGACTTTTGGTTCGCCGCCCTCAAGGACAGCTACGCACGAGTTGGTTGTGCCGAGGTCAATTCCGATAATTTTTGCCATTTTGAGTTTTACCTGCCTACTGTAGAATTCTGTCTCTTATAAGATGCATCATTGAGTCAGTTAGTGTCAACCTTTGTTGATATAAATTGATTCACTACAGCGATTATCGGCAAAAATGCTCACTATGTGCGACAGATCACATTGTTATTAAACTCGGACTCATTTAGTCTTAATTCACCATAAAGTCTCTAAGCTGGCCGCCCCAAGCAGGGCCCTTATGCGGTGGCCATGGTCGTCTTTGGAGGGGATTCACTTGTGATGGTGCCGAGACTCGCCGCTGTTCCTCGCTTTGCAACGCTGTTTGCCGCGTTTCTCATGCCTCACCTTGCGTCTGTCGCGGCTGCGCAGGAGAAGCCCTATTTCGTCACCTATTCCCAGGACCTTGAAGAGCCGGGAAACCTTGAGATTGAGACCAAGACGGCTCTTGCCCGACCAAGCGACAGCAGCCATTATGGGGCCACAGCGCTGGAGTTGGAGTACGGCGTATCCGCCTGGTGGACTGCGGAGCTGTATCTGGACGGGCAATCTACCGGGCACCAATCCAGCCTTTACACTGGCTTTCGCGTTGAGAACCGCATTCGACCACTGATGCGGGAGCACGTCATCAATCCAGTGCTTTACGTCGAGTATGAAAGCATCTCGGGAGCGGACAAAACTCTCCTCGAGGTTGTGGGTCACGACGCTGAAACCAACTTAGCGACCGAAAATGGTGAAGCGCGCCGCGAACACAAGCACGAAGCGGAATTCAAGCTAATTCTGTCCTCGAATTTCAAGGATTGGAACGTCTCTGAAAACTTCATCGCCGAGAAGAATCTCGGCCATTCGCCGTGGGAGTTCGGTTACGCCGTGGGAGCCACGCACTCACTACGCGGTAAAGCAAGCGTCAAGGATTGCACTTTTTGCGCTGAAAAATTCATCGGAGGAATTGAAGCCTACGGAGGCCTGGGCGACACGCAGTCACTGTCGCTGAGGGAAACTTCGCACTACATTGCCCCGCTGCTCGGCTGGCAAATTCGCAGGTTGGCGCGGCTGAGCTTTTCTCCTGGTTTTGGATTGACTTCTTCAAGCCTTGACCGGATCTATCGCGTCGGACTTGCTTTTGAGATTGCGCAGCCGGGCGGGTGGTTTCACGCCCAGAAGGGCAGCACACGATGAGGCTGCGAAATGCGGTGATTTGGCTGTTCGCCTTCGGCGCGATGGTACTCGCAGGCGCGGCTTCCAGTTCTCGTTGGGAGCATGTGCCGAGCAAAGATCATGCGCGCGCCAACCCCCTGACCGGGCAGAATGAAGCGATCGAAGCCGGAAGAACCATCTATCGTGACCATTGTCTGCAATGTCATAAGGTAGATGGCAGGGGCGACGGGCGCAAGAAGCCATCCTTGCGCAGCGCGAGAGTGAGTGGTGCATCCGACGGCGATATTGAGTGGTTCCTGCGCCAAGGAGATCTGGCGCACGGCATGCCTTCATGGTCAAACTTGCCCGAGGCGCAACGTTGGCAACTGGTGGCCTACCTTCGTTCAATTCAATAAATTGAAGACCTGATCGTCGGGCGATGAATCGTTGGCGATGCTCTCAGACAGCGCCGAGACTTGTGTCACAAACGGGCGCCGGAGTCATCGTTTACCCTTAATAAATTCGTACATCGATGCCTGTTGCCCAAGCCCAAGCCGTGCGCTATCCCCTGACCCAGGGCGTGAACCCCTGGCTGGTGACCATAGCGGTCATGCTGCCGACGTTTATGGAAGTGCTCGACACGGCGATCGCCTCGGTCGCCCTGCCTTACATCGCGGGCAGCCTATCGGCAACGAATTCTGAAGCGACGTGGGTGCTGACGAGCTACCTGGTAGCCAATGCAGTAATTTTGCCGGCGTCAAACTGGTTTGCGCGGCGATTCGGACGCAAACGGTTTTTGTTGATATGCGTGGTGATCTTCACCATCGCGTCTTTCTTCTGTGGAGCGGCACCGACCCTGGGAGTGATGCTGCTGGCACGCGTTGTGCAAGGCGCAGGCGGCGGCGCGTTGCAACCGTTATCGCAATCCATCCTGCTTGAGAGCTTTCCCCCGGCAAAGCGCTCCATGGCGATGGCTGCGTATGGATTGGGCATCGTCGTCGCGCCGGTCCTCGGCCCCACCCTCGGCGGCTGGCTCACCGATACGTTCAGTTGGCGGTATGCCTTCTACATCAATATTCCGGTTGGAATTCTCGCCATCTTTCTTATCGCCCGATTCATCCACGATCCGCCCCACATCAAGAACGCAAAAGTTGGCCGGTTCGACAACATTGGTTTCGGTCTCCTGATTGTGTGGACCGGCTGCCTGCAGATCGTGCTGGATAAGGGCCAGGAAGACGACTGGTTCGGCGCTCTATGGGTGCGCTGGGCGGTAGCCGCGCTCGTTTTAGGGCTGGTCGGGTGGATCTGGCATTCGTGGACCCACCCGCACGGTCTCGTCAACTTGCATATCCTAAAAGATCGCAATTTCCGGACGGGGTGCTTTCTGATCGCGCTGCTCGGAATGTGTATCTACATCACCATCGCGATCTTGCCACTTTACTATCAGGAAATTCTGGGCTACACCGCTTTCACGGCGGGTATGGTTGTGGGGCCTCGCGGCATTGGGTCGTTTATCGGCTCGCCGATCATTGGTTTTCTGGGGTCGCGTATTGATCCGCGCAAGCTGCTCTCGGCCGGTTTCATAGGATTTGGGGTGTGCTCGCTGATTTTTGGCACGATCAATCTCGACATTGGGCCAAAAACGCTCCTCATTCCGATTCTGGTTACTGGCTTTGCCCTGAGCTTTGTCTTCGTTCCGCTCGCAACCATGTCTACTTCAACGGTGTCGCGCGAAGAAATGGGCAACGCCACGGGCCTATTCAACATGCTGCGCAACATCGGCGGGTCGATTGGGATCGCCATGGCCTCGACAGCCCTCATTCGGCGGGCGGCGCTACACCAGACTGAATTGGGCGCAAACCTTGGTGGTTCTAACTCCATCCTGCAACAAAAGTCCGGCGCCCTGGCGGCATACCTTGCCCATCACGTGGGGCGCGCTGCGGCTCGACCGGGATCAATGGGATTACTCTACGGACGCATGGAGCAGCAGTCTGCGTTGATGGCGTATGTCGACGTATTCCGCTGGACCGCCGTGCTGGCGTTCTTCTGCGCCGGAGCCGTCTGGCTTTTCAAGAAGCCGGCACAACATGTGGCCCCTCCGCCCGGTGCGCATTGATTCGTTCATGAACGAAGCTGTTTTCTTTGAGGCAAATTGCTCATCGCAAAAGCCTAAGCGATTTCCCACATTCGGGTAGGGCAACCGGTAGCGCAAAGTATGCCTCTATCTATGTGGACTAAGCCCGGCCTCTGCGGGTGCGGGTTAAGTCCGATAGTGAGGGCAGGGGCGTTCAGGTTTTCGCGATTTCCCTGACTTACCGGTGACGAAGGAGAATCGCGGGCAGTCACCGGACCCTGCCCCCTTTTTCAAACGAAGCTTAAACTGTGGGAGAACAAATGCCCAACTCATCAAAGGACCAGAAAGAAACGGAGTCCGCTTTACGTTCGATTATCGAAAGCCTCATTGACGGTCAAGAGGGCTTCAAGAAAATTGGAGAGCAACTGAAGGATCCGACGCTCAAGGAATATTTCCTGGCAGAATCACTGACAAGGGCGCAGTTTCGCGGCGATCTTGAAGAGATCCTGCACCGCGAAGGTGTAAAGGACGTAAAGGAAAGTGGCACCGCCGTAGGTACATTTCAACGGGCCTGGGGCGATATTAAAGCCATGCTGGGCGGTGGAGATGGAACCCTGCTGGCAACCGCCGAAGAGGGCGAGGACGCTGCGAAGGAAGCTTATTCCAAAGCGATGGAGTCATTCCTCCCGCTGCCAATTCGCCAAGTCCTGACTACCCAGTCAGCGCACATCGAAGCGAGCCACGAATTTGTTAAGGCCGCGCGCGACACTCATAAATAAGCAGCAGCGATAAATAATTTCAGGCTTGAATGAGGCGCTTCATCGATCAAGATGAAGCGCCTCAATCGTGTGCATTCCGCTGGTGCTTCAATCTTGCAAGAGCGGCAGAAACCGCCGCATCTCTTCATCGAATCGCTCGATGCGCCCGCTCAGGATGTCGTAGTACCATCCATGCACGGTTAACTGCCCGGCGCGAACCGCGCGCGCCACTGACGGCTGGGAGCGCAGATTGAGCAATTGCGCAACCACGTTGCCGCGAATGAGCGATGCCAGCTCAGCATGTTGTCCATCGGCGGGGTCAGGCGGCTGGCGATGGCTAAATGCGGCCTCGACGTGTTGCAGCCAACGGCTGGCTTTGGGCAGGTTTTGCAGCTGAGTGTGGTCAAGGGCCGCCTTCATCGCGCCGCAATCAGAATGGCCACACAAGATCGCATGTTTTACTTTGAGCACCTCGACCGCATACTCAATGGTCGCGGTGACACCATCCACATCGTGCGTGGTGAGCGGCACAACATTTCCAGCATTGCGTGTGATGAAGAGGTCGCCTGGACCTGTACCCAGGATCAAGTCGGGCAGGACGCGCGAATCAGAGCAGGTGATGAACAACGTTTCCGGCGCTTGTGTCTCCGCCAACAGGTGAAATTGATCACGCCTGTGGGGAAAGATTTCAGCTCGAAACTTCTTGTGCCCTTCGATCAACCGTTCCATGGTGCAGGCCACCTCGAATTCAGATTCCAGCCTACAACAAGCCGCGAGGTGAGCCCGCGTAGTCAAAACCGGCGCGGTGGTTTGTCGCGCGTCCCCCACCCCCACCCGTACTCTGGATGGAAGTCATTTGTTTTAAGCGGGTTGCGCGAAGCCGTAAGCTGTAAAGTCCTCTAAATAAAAGAGTTCGCCGCAGAGTCCTCTCAGTAATGGGGTTAACGACGCATTTCAATTGATCTGTGCAGAACGATGCGGCGGGTGGTGCTATCGCGAATAAGTCGTCAGCTTTCCGTTCCCACAATGTCTTCACCATCAAGGATAGTGATTTTCGGGAAATAGTCTGCAAATGCCCGGTGGGTCCGGCTTTCACTACGCTCGCTTCAGCACGACAAGTTTTGTTTGGAATCGGATGGAACAGCGGGATGGGTCTGAATGGCGTCCTTCAGGGGCTAAAGCCCGATTGATTTATTGGCTTTACCGGCAGAACTAAAGTCATGCCCTGTTACAAGGCGCCAAGACGGGGTTTTTACGCAACCTGTGAAGCGATGCCCGATAGAGCTTGCAAGGGACAAGGCGCTGCCAAAAGCCGTGGCTGATGCACGGGTTTGCCAGGGATCAGGCGCGGCTAAAAGCCATGCCCCTTCAAACCAAGGTTTAGCGATCAAGCTGTGAAGCCAGCGCGGTGGTTTAGTTTGTTTTCAGACGCTCGGAGGCTTTTTGCTCGTGATGAAATCTATTTTTCCGCTGCTTTGGCTTGCTGCCACCGTTCCTTACTCCATCGCCATGCAGGCGCAGGCCGTCGACACAATCGACCCCGCACTGCGAAGCCGCATTGATCGCATCGCGACCCAGGTGCTCGAAGAGACGGGGGTCCCGTCAGCTTCTGTCGCGGTGGTCAAGGGCGGCAAGCTTGTCTACGCGCATGCTTACGGCAAGGCCCACCTCGAACCCGCGGTGGACGCAACAGCCGAGATGCGCTATTCCATAGGCTCAATTTCAAAGCAATTCACTGCCGCTGCGATTCTGCTGTTGCAGGAACAAGGCAAACTCAGCCTCGATGATGCGGTGGGCAAGCACGTTGCCGGACTCACGCGCGGCGATGAAGTGACGATTCGGCAGATACTCAGCCACACGTCGGGCTACCAGGACTACTGGCCCGAGGATTACGTTATGACTCCCATGCTGCATCCGGAGAGCGCGCAGCAGATTCTCGACACGTGGGCGAAAAAGCCGCTGGATTTTGAACCCGGCACGCAGTGGCAATATTCCAACACTAACTTCGTCATTGCCGGCGCCATCGTTGAGAAGGTCAGCGGTGGGAAGCTGATGGATTTTCTCGGAGAACATATTTTTCATCCGCTGGGCATGAAGTCGGTATGGAACTCCGACGAAGCCAAACTCACGCAAACCGACGCCACCGGTTATTACCGCCATGCCCTCGGACCGCTGCGGATTGCGCCTAAAGAAGGGCGCGGCTGGATGTTCGCCGCCGGCGAACTGGCGATGACCGCTCACGACCTCGCCCTGTGGGATGAAAGCTTGATCGCACAGACCGTGCTGAAGCCGGAAAGTTACAAGCAGATGTTTACCGAAGTGAAATTGAAGGATGGCAAAGGCACGCACTACGGGTTAGGCGTGAGTGTGCGCGATCTAGCAGGCCACCGGGCGATTGAACACAGCGGCGAAGTCTCCGGCTTTGTTTCTGACAACGAGGTGCTTGTCGACGATGGTGCAGCCGTGGCGGTGCTCACCAACCAGGATGCGGTCGGCGCCGCCTCAACCATTGTGCGACTGGCTGCGCCTGTGGTTGCGGGATACCCTGCGACGGCCGTCGAGAAGCAGGCCATCGCCATCTTCCACGACCTGCAGCAAGGCCACATTGACCGCACCCTGCTCGCGCCTAACTTAAGTGACTACTTCACTGCCGAGGCGCTCGCAGATTTTCACGAGAGCCTGGCGCCCTTGGGGGAGCCGCTTACATTTCGCCAGACCGGCGAACAGTTGCGAGGAGGCATGACGTTTCACGCTTTCCAGATCGTCTATCCCGGTAAGCGCCTGTCCCTGACCACGTACACCTATCCAAACGGGAAACTCGAACAATACCTGATTGCCCCGGCGGAATAGTTTGCGCCGAAGCTAAGAAATAACTGCTCTGGATTTTCGCTGCTTGTGGGCAAAGCGTTGGAATTTCCATCGCACACGCAGGACCGCTGCCGCGATACACTCAAGGTTGACCTATGTTTGAAAACCTAACCGACAAACTGCAGCGAGCCTTTAAGAATTTGCGTGGCCAAGGCACGCTCACTGAAGAAAACATCGGCGAAGCTTTGCGCGAAATTCGCGTGGCGCTGCTTGAAGCGGACGTCAACCTGAACGTGGCGCAAGAGCTGGTAGAGCACATTCGCGCCAAAGCTATTGGGACAGAAGTGCTTACCGCTCTTTCGCCTTCTGAGCAGGTGATCAAGATCGTCCGCGACGAATTGGTATCGCTGCTTGGCACGGACACGGCGCGGTTCAAATTTGCCTCGCAGCCACCCACGGTAATTCTGATGGCCGGCCTGCAGGGGTCGGGTAAGACGACTACCAGCGGCAAGCTTGCGGCGTGGCTCAAAAAGGGCGGTCATCGGCCCATGCTGGTCTCGGTCGACGTCTATCGGCCGGCGGCGCGCGAACAACTCAAAGTCGTCGCGAAGTCAATCGACGCGAAGCTTTACGAGGGGGATGAGAAGGGCGAAGCTCCCGGTTCGGCGCTTGTGGAACGGCTGGCGCAGGAAGCCCGGCGCGAGGCCCGCAACATGGGCTGCGACACGTTGATCGTTGACACCGCCGGCCGTTTGCACATCGACAAAGAGCTGATGAGTGAGATGGAGCGACTCAAAAAGCTGCTCAATCCGCAGGAAATCCTGTTTGTTGCTGACGCCATGACTGGCCAGGACGCCGTCAATTCTGCGAAAGATTTTCATACCCGCCTTGGACTCACCGGCATCATTCTCACCAAGATGGATGGCGACGCACGCGGCGGCGCGGCGCTATCGATTCGTCAGGTGACTGGCCAGCCGATCAAGTTTATCGGCGTGGGTGAAAAGCCGGATGCATTCGAGCCGTTCCATCCGGATCGCATCGTCGGCCGGATACTCGGCATGGGCGATATGCTTTCGCTGATCGAGAAAGCAGAGTCTACCCTCGACCTCAAAAAGTCTGAAGAGTTTGCCAAGAAGGCGCTGCTCGGGGACGGGTTCACTCTTGAAGATTTTCGCGACCAGTTGCGGCAGATCAAGAAACTCGGATCGATGGAAAGCATTTTAAAAATGCTGCCCTCCGTCGGGCCATTTGCGGGCATGCAGGAAGCATCTAAAAATGTTGACGAAAGCCAGTTTGTGCGCCTCGAAGCGATCATCAATTCGATGACTCCTATTGAGCGCCGCAATCATGAAATCATTTCTGGGTCACGCCGTAAACGCATTGCCGCCGGATCGGGAACCTCGGTGCAGGACGTGAATCAGCTTTTGCGACAGTACGCGCAGATGAGCAAGATGTTTAAGCAGATGGGCAAGGGTGGCCTCGCAAAGCAGATGATGCGCGGCGGGCTGAGCGGCATGGGCAGACAAAAATTCGGGCGGTAGAAAATGTCTCCTCTCCTGCAAGACCAACTCGACGAGATCACAGCCAACACCCGCAACCTGGTGCAGCCTGAGCGGCTGGCTGTCGGCGAGCGTGCGGTTGAGGAGTTGTTCGCCACTGCCATTGAAGAGCGGATTTTGCCGGTCGGCGCGCTGGCTCCTGCCTTCTCGCTTAAGGACTCCAGTGGCAAGCCGGTGCGCTCTGCCGATTTGCTTGCACTTGGTCCGCTGGTCATCAAGTTTTTCCGCGGACGCTGGTGCCCCTATTGCATGACCGAACTTGAAACTTGGCGCGATCTGTATGGCCAGCTGCGCGAACGCGAGGCGCTGATGGTGGCGATCAGCCCGCAGGTCGAGCGCCAGAGCGACTTCATGGCCGGCCAGCACGGGCTGCCTTTTCCGGTGCTGACCGATCCCGGCTGTGCGTTGGCGCAGCAGTTTGGCCTCGTCTATACCGTGCCGGAATACCACCAGCACCACTACCGCTCTATCCTGGTCAACGTGCCGTTTGTAAATGGGGAACCAAGCTGGCGCCTGCCCTTGCCGGCGACCTATGTCATCGGACGAGATGGCAAGGTCCTGTTCGCTGAAGCGCATGCCGATTTTCGCGTGCGCCCTGAGCCGCAGGATGCGCTGGACGCAGCATTTACTCCGCAGCGACGCTAAACCAGCAACGCCGAGATTCGATCCTCAGCCTGGGGGAGAGACACGCTTCGCAGCAGGAAAACTTTGCTGCGCGATAGCTCACCGGTGATGAGTTCGACTTGGGATTTGGGGATTGAAAATACTTCGGCGAGGAACGCTATGAGCGCCGCGTTGGCGCGGCCCTCAATCGGCGGTGCGTGCACGGCGACCTTCAATTGTGCCGCAACGCCTGGGTCATAGATACCGGTAATGGCGGTCTTTTTCGCACCGGGCTGGGCGCGAACGGCCAGCGTCACGCCTGCCGCGTGGGCACGCAACACTATGCGGGTCCCGTGTACGGTTTGCGCTTGCCAAACAGCGCCGTCCCCACGCGAATACGCGTTGCGCCTTCTGCAATAGCCAGCGCAAAGTCGCCGCTCATGCCCATCGACAGCACATCGAGCCGCAGTCGCGGATACGAAACGGACCAACGATCGCGCCATTCACTCAGTGAACGGAAGCATGTGCGCGTGACATCTTCAGCCACACCGAAGGGCGCAATCGTCATCAAGCCTTGTACGTGCAAATGCTCCAGGTCGGGAAGCCGCTCAAGCATCTGCGCAGCCTCGGAAGAATCAGGTGCAAGGCCGGCTTTTGTCTCTTCGGGACTGAGTTTAATTTCGAGCAGGACAGGCAGGCGCTTGCGGCTGACCCGTGCCGCTTCGTTGAGTCGCTCTGCGAGGCGCATAGAGTCGACCGAATCAATCGCGTCAAACAACTCCACCGCGCGCTGCGATTTGTTCGACTGCAGGTGACCTATTAAATGTATGAGGATTGGCTGGTCTGCAGCGGCGTTGATACCGCTGGCGCGCAGGCTGGAAAGCTCTTTGGCCTTGGCGGCGAATTCCTGCACCCGATTTTCACCGAAAATGCGCAAACCCAATCCTGCCGCCTCAACAATGGTCGCGGCCGGATAGGTCTTGGAGACAGCCATCAACTCGACCTCAGATCGCGCTCGGCCGGCATTGCGACAGGCCTGAGTGATCGCCTCTTCAACCCGCTCGAGATTTTCAGCCAGTGGGGTCATGGTTTGGGTCTGCGCTGCAACGGCCTTTCCACGGTCATTCATTGCGATAGCCCGCAATTTGATCCAATCAGCGCCCGTGCTCCTCGAGATACTTCTCTGCCTCTAGCGCAGCCATGCATCCGGAACCGGATGCGGTGATGGCCTGGCGATAACGGCGATCCTGCACGTCTCCGCAAGCAAACACACCGGGGACAATTACCCCTCGGTGCGTGGTAAGCACGTTCTCTGTGGTGCGCACATACCCGTCCGCGTCGAGGTCAATCTGGCCGGCGAACATCTTCGCGTTGGGCTCGTGACCGATGCCGAGGAACATGCCATCAACCGCCAATGTACTGGTGTCGCCGGTGTTCACGTCGCGCAGGCGCAAGCCTTTTACCTCTTGCTCCTCGACGCCGAGCACTTCATCGACAACGGTGTTAGTGCGAAGTTCAATATTAGGATGAGCGAGGGCGCGCTCCAGCATGATCTTTGAGGCGCGGAAGGCAGGCCGCCGATGCAGCAGCGTCACCTTCGACGCAAATCGCGTGAGGAAGAGCGCTTCCTCCATGGCGGAGTCGCCGCCGCCCACAACCGCGATCGGCCGGCCGCGAAAGAAGAAGCCGTCGCAGGTTGCGCAACTTGAAACGCCGTGGCCGATCAGCGCTTGCTCACTGGGCAGGCCAAGCCAACGAGCGCTTGCGCCCGAGGCGATGATCAGGGTGCGCGTATGCACCTCCCCGGCCGTTGTTTGAAGACGGAACGGATGGGCTCCAGTATCGACTGAATTGAGATGCGCCAATTGAAATGTGGTGCCGAAGCGGGCCGCCTGCTTTTTCATGTTGTCGATCAGCTCGGGGCCTTGAATGCCTTCGGGCCAGCCGGGAAAATTTTCGACAAGGGTAGTGATGGAAAGCTGCCCGCCGGGCTCGTGACCTTCGAGAACCAATGGTTTCAAGTTGGCTCGAGCGGCATAAATGGCTGCGGTGAGGCCGGCACATCCGGAGCCGAGGATAACGGTATCGCGAGTTTCTGTCATTAAGTTTCCCGTGTCGATTGTAGACGGCAAGGCTGCCCGGCCTCGGCTTTGAGCGTTTCGCCGCGCCTTGTGTTCCTCCGCAGCGGAATATCCCAGGAGGCCGCACAGCATTTCTGCTTGCGGCGAATCAATAGGTAAGATGAAGCACATGGCGAATCTGACTCTTATCTACGGAATGCGGCTGCTGCCAGAGGGGGAGGTCATGGAGATTCAAGACGCGACCCTCAAGCTGGCCAACGGCCATGAGGCGCACGTGACCATGCACAGCATCGAGGGCTCACGCGAACAGATTGAGACGCAACTAAAGCGCAGCCTTGACGCTTTCTTCGATTTTTATCCGGAACTCTGAGGCGGACTCGCGCGGACGGCAAAGCAAGGCGGTTTGCACGCTGACCACCGGAGCTAATTCAGGTTTGACGGCTGCGGCCTCAGTAGGCGCCTTCGTTTCCGATCGATGCCGCACCCGCAGATTGTCGATCGCATAGTCAATAAACCGTGGTTCAAAGTGGGGAGGCTGGCGCATGAATCTGCAGGTCGCCACCACCTGGTCGACGATGAAACGAGGATGAAACGCGGCGAACTCTAGACCCTTTTCAACCGTGATCTTGTACACGATGGTGTCGAAGATTTCGTCGGTCATCTCCACTGCTTGTCTCTCGCATTCCTGATCGAAAATTTTGCGATAAAGATCGCCTGTCGGTGGGCCCACTTCAATCTTGTAAGGTAAGCGACGCAAGAACGCGGGATCCATCAGGTCTTCCGGCTCCAGGTTGGTCGAGAAGATGACCAACTCCTCGAAGGGGATGGAAAAAGTTTTCCCGGTGTGGAGCTTGAGATAATCCACCCTGCTCTCAAGGGGAACGATCCAGCGATTGAGCAAGTTGGTGGGGCTTACAATCTGACGGCCGAAGTCATCGATCAGCAGGCAACCGCCCAGCGCCTTCACATGCAGCGGCGCTTCGTAGTAGTGGCCAGTGGTGTCGTAGCGCAGATCGAGCATCTCCAGTGTCAATTCGCCGCCAGTAACCACAAAAGGCCGTTGGCACGGAACCCAGCGCGCATCGTAGGCCTGCGACTTTACGACGGAGAATGCATTTTCTTCCTGGATGTTGGCGGTCTCGAGAGCGATGTGGATGCTGGGATCGTGGACGCGAATGATCTGGCCCTCGACCTCAACCGCATAGGGCACGTAGATCACATCGCTGAAAACAGACGCAAAGCGGAGCGCCACCGTGGTTTTGCCGTTGCCCGGGGGTCCGTAGAGGAGCATCGCGCGCCCTGAATTGAGCGCCGGTCCGCTTTGCTCGAGGATCCTCTCATCGAATTGCAAACCTGCTGTGGCTGCGCGAATCTTCTCGTACGTCACCAGTTCGTTGGTGAGCTTCTGCAAATTTACCTGGTCAGTGAATTCCTCGATCGTCACCGGTGCTGGCCCTACATAACGTAACCGCTGCATGGCGTCGATCACATAGCGGCGGCCTTCTTCTGTGAAGGTATAGGCCAGATCGATCAAGCTGTCGGAATTGCGCGACCCGAGATTTTGCAGCAGCGCACGATCGACTGCCATGCGGATCAGTTCAAGAACGATGTGGTAAGGCAGCTTGATGGCATCGGAGAATTGTCGGACCGTCTGCAGACGACCGGTGTAGATGAGCTTGAGCAGAAGGCCGAGTAAATCGGTGTCTTCTATGCCGGTCGCGGCGATATCGGCTGGCTCACGAGGCGTGCGGTGCAAGAAAGCTTCGAGAACGTCCTGCTTGATCGCTCCGTTGGCTACGAGGTTGTCGCCCAAGCGTCCGCCTTGCGCGGATAGACGCTCCAAGGCGCGGGCCACGTCCTCTTCGGTGACCAGCTTGGCCCGTATGAGCAGATCTCCTAATCGCAATCGTGTGGCGATGATACCCCTCCGGAAACGCCGTAAGTCTTTGGCCTTGCTTGTCTAAAATGAGTTCGGTGCTTATCAGGGATGCGTAAGCAAGGTACGTCTTGTCCCTATTCTAGGGAACAAACAGGCCTAACGGAGATTCAGGTAACCTGCGTCCGCGCCGGAAGTAACTGGCCTCGCTTTTTCAGAGTGCCTCCGCGTGAAATGCTGCAGGGCGAAAGAAGTAACATTACCTTCGTCTGATTAGTCGTCAATGAAAGTGGCATAATAAAAGCACTCCCCCACGGATTGCTTCTTATGTTCGATATGCCTTGCGGCTTGCTGCGCCTTGTTGCGATTATTCTGCTTGGAATTGGCCTTGTACCGGTGTCTTTGATCGCCGGTGGACCGAAGTATGTTGCGGGAGTCAGCTATTTCAACCCTGCCGTACTTGGCCAACCGATCCACTGGAAAGGTGGAGTGGTCAACTATTCCGTCGACCAAGGACCACTGAACAGCCAGATCAGTAACCAGCAAGCTACGGCGATGGTCGACGCAGCCGCCGCATTGTGGAACGGGGTAGCAACCGCAGGGGTGGTGCTCACCGACGCCGGGCCGTTAACCGAAGACGTGAATGGAGCCAACATTCTGGCCGGCAATGCGGTGTTTGCCCAGCCAGCAGATGTTGCTCCGTCGGCTACCGGCTATCCCTTGGGAATTGTCTTTGACGCGGATGGATCGGTCATCGATGGCCTGTTCGGCGCGGGCTCGAGCGACCCCACCAGTTGCGAGTTAAACGGTGTGATGGTCTGGTTAGACAGCATCAATCCTGACGCCACTGTTGCCCACGCCATTCTCTTGCTCAATGGCTTATGCGCCACCAATACAAACCTGGTCACCATGATGAATTACGAATTGGAGCGGGCGTTTGGCCGGGTGCTAGGGCTGGACTATGCGCAGGTCAATCCTGGGGCGCTGAACAATGCTGAATTCAACGGGGTGTGGGGATGGCCCGTCATGCAGCCGCTCAGCGGCGTATGCGGCGCGAGTGGCGGCGTGTGTATTCCTGATCCTGCGGTGCTGCGCTTTGACGACATCGCCGCGCTCAACCGCATCTACCCCATCACCCCATCCAATCTGGCCGGCTTCCCCGGGAAGCAGTTGACTGCGGCCAACACGGTGTCGATCCAAGGGACGATCAGCTTCAGGACGGGATCCGGGATGCAGGGCGTCAATGTTGTCGCCCGTCCGCTCGATACAAACGGCAATCCGCTCTATCAATACACCGTGACCTTTGTTTCCGGAGGCTATTTCAACGGTAAACACGGCAGCGCGGTCCGCGGCTGGACGGACGTCAACGGCAATCTACTCACCATGTGGGGATCGAACGACGCCGCATTGCAGGGCTACTTCGATCTGAGCGATATGCCGCTGCCTCCGGGAATGACGACGGCCGACTATGTTGTGACCTTTGAGCCCGTCGATCCCCTGTACATGCTCACCGAGTCTGTTGGGCCCTATTTCGACGGCACCCCAACGCCCTCGGGGACGATGCCCTCGATCCCGATTCCTGCGATGTCCGCAGGCATGTCGAACACCCTAACGGTGAATATTGCGGATTCATCGGCGGGCGGCTATGACGATGCTATTGCTACCGCTGCGGCACCGCGCATGCTGGCGCCGAGCGGCCTGTGGTGCGGACGCCTGAGTCAGGTAGGTCAGACGGATTGGTTCCTCTTCCCCGTACGCGGCGGCCACACTTTTACTGTCATTACACAGGCGCTCAATGAAAAAGGCATGCCCACGGAAAGCAAAGCGCTGCCGGCGCTGGGTGTGTGGAGTGCACTCAGCCCTGTCGGTACGCCATCCATCGGCTGGGCTCCGGGGCTGAATGGCTACGCCATCGGTGAGTCCTGGTTGCGGGTTTCTGCTGCGGCGGATGACGTGGTGCGGTTGGCCATCGCCGATGTGCGCGGCGATGGTCGCCCCGACTACGCCTATAACGGATGGGTGCTGTATGCCGATACCGTGCAGCCCCTGCGAATCCCGGCCGGTGGCGGTCCCATTGTCATACGCGGCATGGGCTTTCGACCGTCTGACACCGTTCTCGTGGCAGGAAAACAAGCAGTCGTCACCAGCATCTCTCCCAATGAAATCACGGCTATCGCGCCGGCCTCCTCTACGGGGTCCGCCGGATCGGTTGACGTGGAAGTGCACGATTTACCCATTTTTTATGCCCAAGCGATCATCCGCGACGGCATCAGCTACGACTCGGGCAGCGGCGATTCACTGCATCTCGATGCGGCCCCCGACAACACCGTGCCTCTGGGCGTACCGATGCCCTTTACGGTGACCGCACTCGGCGCCGATCGCACGCCGGCAGGGGGCGTGACCGTTACTTTCACCGTAAGCAGCGGGACCGCGACCCTGGCCTGCGGACTGCCAATCTGCGCCGTAACCGCGACCGGAGACGGAGTCGCTACCATAAATGTCACGGCCATGGACGCTGCCAGTTCAGTCGTAGTCGCTGCGCTTAGTAATGGAGCCAATGTGGAGGCGCACTTCAGCGGCGGAGTACCGCCCGTGCTCACCGCACTTACGCCCCCCTTGTCATTGGCAGCGGGCGCGATAGTGGATTGGACCACGCAGACGCTGGTGCTGAACAATGGCACTCCCATAGGCGCACAGACGGTGGTATGGCAGCCCGGGGCAGGGGTCGCAGCGCTGGCTGACCCCGCAGCTATCTCCAACGGCGATGGAATCGCAAGCAAGGCTCTCAGTGCCGGGCCGCTGGCCGCAGGGCAGCTATCGACCACGACGGCGTGCCTGAACGGGACTAGTCAATGCGCCAGCTTCGTGGTCACCGGTGCACGACCGGAGTACGCCTACCTCGACGCAATCACTGGGACCGCGCAGAGCTTGAACGTTGCCGGGACTCCCGGCCAAATCGCGCTGCGGCTGCGCGATATGAACGGCAACCCGATGGCGGGCGGCACGGTAACGCTCTACCAGGCGGTGTTTGCGTGGGCCCCTGTCTGCCCGCCACACGGCCGCTGCGCTTCGCCCGAGTTCCTCGCCGCCCAGACGGCGACGTCGACGTCGGGACTCGATGGTAGCGTCAGTTTCATTCCCGCCTCGATCCCCGGTGTCGCCACCAACGTCATTGGATTGGCCGCAACCGGAAACTCCAGTACCCTCAGCATCGCCATCGAGCAGCATCCGTAAGGTCGATACTGGATGGGGCCTTTTGCTGACGGTGAAAGCGGCTGGGCCTACTTCTGCCACCGAATCGCTCTGCCTGGCATCCCATAGAGCTAGAGCGAGGTGTAATGAGCGAATTAACTCAGCGTCTTCAGCCGCAAACAGGGTCTCGCAGGCCGCGTGTGGTCATTGTCGGGGCTGGATTCGCGGGCCTCCATGCTGCCAAAGCGCTGGGGCATCAGCCTGTGGATGTAACGGTCGTCGACCGGCGTAACCACCATACCTTTCAACCCCTGCTGTACCAGGTCGCCCTGGCCGTGCTTTCACCGGCAAACATTGCCCAGCCCATTCGCAGCATTCTGCGCAAACAGAGCAACACCCAGGTCCTGATGGACGAGGTAACGGGAATCGATTTGGAAAAGCATCAAATCGAATTGGGTTCGGGCGCACGGCTCCCGTACGACTACCTGGTGCTAGCGACGGGCGCAACTCACTCCTACTTTGGGCACGACGACTGGGCTCCGTTTGCGCCGGGACTTAAGTCCATCGAGGACGCGGTCGAAATACGGCGTCGCGTTTTGTTGGCATTTGAGCTAGCCGAGCGGCAGATGCAGGAGCGGGGATGGCATCCGCCTCTCAATTTCGTGGTTATTGGCGGTGGCCCTACCGGTGTCGAGCTAGCCGGCGCCATCATCGATATCGCCAAGCTTTACATGCGTCATGACTTCCGCCACATCGACCCCTCCAAGGCGCGGGTCCTGCTGCTCGACAGCGGTCCGCGCGTGCTGGCTGCTTACCCTGAAGACTTGTCGGCTAAGGCCGAGTCTGAACTGGCTGGCCTGGGCGTCGAAGTTCACACCAAGAGCCATGTGACAGCAGTGGGCCCGGGTTGGGTTGAGGCAAACGATCAGCGCATAGATGCAGCTGTAATACTTTGGGCGGCAGGGGTGCAGGCCTCTCCGCTAGGTAAGCTGTTGGGCGCTCCAACCGACAAACGCGGGTGCGTCATCGTCGATGACAGGCTCAATCCGCCTGGGTTGCCGGAGATATTTGTGCTCGGCGATCTGGCTCACCTCGAACAGGATGGACGGCAGATACCGGGGGTTGCTCAGCCGGCCATGCAGATGGGTGACCATGTTGCGCGCATGGTTGCGGCAGATCTGGCGGGTAAGCGTCGGCCTCCATTCCATTATTTCGACAAAGGGGACATGTCCACTATCGGCCGCATGGCCGCTGTCGCCAAGATTGAATGGCCGTTCAAGGCGCACTGGAGCGGCATACCGGCTTGGCTGACCTGGCTAACGGTGCACATTTTCTTCCTGATCGGCTTTCGCAATCGCGTGTCGGTGTTTTCTGCGTGGATCTGGAGCTATTTCACCTTTACGCGCGGCGCACGCATCATTACCGGCGACCAGCGCCTGCCAGGCTGGCAGGACAAGGTTACGGCAGGACCTCAGACAAATCCTGCGCAACAGCCTCAAGAGCAGAATGTCGAAGCCGGGAGGTGATCCTGCCTCTCGCGGTCGTCGAGTAAACTAGAAGCACCATGCTCGACTTGGGTTTTGTCAGAGGTAACCTCGCAATTGTCGAAGAAAAGCTGCGCGCCCGCGGGGCTGACCCTGCTGCGCTGCTGGGCAATTTTAGAGGCCTCGATCAGAGTCGGCGGGATGCGATTACGCACTCGGAACGGCTGAAAGCCCAACGCAACGAACTCAGCCAGCAGGTAGGCGCGCTCAAGAAATCCAGCCAGGACGCAACCGCTGTCATGGACGAGACTCGCGCGTTGAAAGAAAAGCTTGACGAGCTGGACAAGCTCGCGGCGACTCTCGACGACCAGATGCGGATGTCCCTGGCCAGCATTCCCAATCTCACGCGCGACGAGGTGCCTACCGGTAAATCGGAAGTAGACAACGTCACGGTCAAGACGTGGGGCAAGAAGACTGCCTTCTCTTTCGAGGCCAAGCCGCATTGGGAATTGGGCGAGGCGCTGGGAATTTTGGACCTGGAGCGCGCCGCCAAACTGAGTGGCGCAAGATTTGCTGTGTATATGGGCGCGGGCGCGCGGCTGGAGCGAGCGCTGATCAGCTTCATGCTCGACCTGCACACCGAGAAGCACGGATATACAGAGGTGCTGCCGCCTTTCATGGTCAACAGCAAGAGTCTTTTCGGCACCGGGCAGTTGCCCAAATTTGCCGACGACCTTTTTCGCTGCTCCGACGCAGATGCTGAAGCAGTCGCGCGCGGTGAGTTCCGAGACAACGACCACTGGCTGATTCCAACTGCCGAAGTGCCGGTCACCAATCTTTACCGCGATGAGGTCCTTGACGAAGCGAAACTTCCGATTTGTTTGACTGCATACACACCGTGCTTCCGTGCCGAAGCAGGTGCCGCTGGTAAAGACACGCGCGGCATCATTCGCCAACATCAGTTTCAAAAAGTTGAACTGGTCAAGTTCACCCGGCCCGAAGACTCGGATGGGGAGCATGAACGCTTGACGCGCGATGCAGAAGAAATTCTAGAGGCGTTGAACCTGCCTTATCGGCGCATGCTCTTGTGTACCGGCGACACCGGTTTCTCGTCGGCAAAGACGTTCGACCTTGAGGTCTGGCTGCCTGGACAACAGCTTTATCGCGAAATTTCTTCCTGCTCGAATTTTGAAAGTTTTCAAGCGCGGCGAGCCAACATTCGCTACCGGCCCGGCGGTAAAGGCAAGAGCGAATTCGTGCATACCATCAACGGCAGCGGCCTCGCAGTCGGGCGCACGTGGCTGGCGATTCTCGAGAACTATCAGCGTGCTGATGGCTCGATTGAGATCCCACGGGCACTGCGGCCATACATGGGCGGCCTCGAAAGCATCAATCGGCAAGGGCAACATGAATAAGATTCTGAAAAGCTATTTCTACTGGACCTATCCGCGCGGCGTTTTCCATTACGACGTGCTGGTCACCCTCGTTCTACTGTTCATTTTTATTACTCCGCACTTGTGGGACTACGGCGACAAGCCATCGCGCGTACCGGGTCCGTCGCATCCAATCCAAGTAATCGGCGATGGCAGTCAGGGACTGATTGTCACCGTGGATGCGTCGGATGTGAATGTTCCTGCGGCGGCGTCGGAGAAGGAAGTGCGAAAGGTTTTACGCAAGGCCATCGAGCCCGTTACCGGCGATGCCGTCTCTATAATGCGCTGGCAAACGGCGGTTGACGCCCAAGGCAACACGATCTGGAAGATCTGGGCGCGGCGCTAGTCATTCTGCGACCGCGCAACCGCGCTGGAAAATCAGTGTTCATAACAAGATGAGGAAGTGTATGCGTTCTCTAAGTAAATACGTCTATGCCGCAATCTTCGCTGTACTGTTACTGCCGGTGCAGCCGGCGTTTGCCGCTGACGATTTAAAGTCGGTGCTAGCCAAACTCGATACCGCGGCGGCAAATTTTCGTTCCACCACGGCCGATTTTGAATTTGACTCCGTGCAGACGGACCCCATCCCGGACACAGACGTACAGAAAGGCACCGTTCACTACGAACGCAAAAGCACGGGCTTTCAAATGGGCGTTCACGTCAAGGAAGTGAACGGCAAGGAAGTGCCCAAAGTAATTGTCGTGTCAGGCGGCATGTTCAAGCTCTATGACAAGTTGCCCGACCAGGTAACGACTTCAAACAAAGTGAGCAAATACGAAAGCTATTTGGTTTTAGGATTTGGTGCCGGCGGCAAGGATCTCGAGCAGAAGTGGAACGTGACGTATCTTGGCCCCGAGACCATGGCGGGCATCAAGACCGACAAGCTGCAATTGATCGCGAAAGATGCTGAGGTTCTCAAGCTTTTTCCCAAGGTCACGATCTGGATAGACGCGACGCGCGGGGTGAGCCTGAAGCAACTGTTCGACGAAGGGCAAGGTCAATCCCGCACGTGCCTATACTCGAACATCAAGGTGAATCAGCCTCTACCGGCAGATGCCTTCACGTTCAAGACGGACAGCAAGACGCAATTCATCAATCGATAAATTCATCAATCGATAAGCTGTTCCCATATTACGGCCCCTCGCTGATTCAAGCGCTACGGCGGTGCAACATTCTGCTCAGTGCGATTCCTCCGAGCGCGAAAAGCATGGGAAAGCACTCCAGGGTGTAGCGTGTCTCAGGCGCCTCTACGGTCAGCAACAGCGCGCTGCGCAGCAGCATGTACGCCAACATCCACGGCCACATGCGCGGACGAAGCCATAATCCCGCGAACCCTAAAAGCAGGTACATGGCGTTGAGCGCAGCGTAGGTCCAACTGAAGCCCGTTTCAACGTGGTGACGCTTGTAAATCCACCAGTCGATGTCGATGGGCAGGTTGTCAACGCGCGGTCGCAACCACATGTCGGCGACACGACCGAGCGGCAGCCACACATGGGAACGGAACGGGTGCGCGGCGGTTCGTTCGGCTGCCAAGCGGCCAAAGCGGGTGTCGATTTCGGGCGTCAGGGTATGGCCGTTGTTGTTGTAGTCCGCGGCCAGCGCTGCGGTCTCAGCGTATTGCGCTGGGGAATCGAAAGAGCGGTTCGGCAATTGTGCAAGGTCGAGCGTACTGCCCGGGACATTCCAGTAGGTGTTGTAGGTCGACGCGAAGTCAAGACACCAGGTTTTGATCCAGCTCTCCCAGCCGGCGTGAATATCCTCGCCAGGGTCGGTAGCGTAGCGCGGCGCGAGGGGTTGAAACACGTGAAAGACGCGCCAGTTGCGTTCCGTCCACAGAGCAAAGGGTGTCAGGGCCAAGAGCAGGCAAACCAGGGCCATGCGGATGGCTCGTCGAATCGGCATTGCAGGTCGCTCAACTTGGCGCGCAAGGCCTAAGATCATCGCAGGCCCAAGAGCCACGCCAAGCAGTGCACCATCGGGACGCAGCAATGCTGCGTAGGTGATGGCAAACGTAAAACCGAGCGCTGTCCCCCAACCAGCGCGATGTTGGAAACGCGCGGCTGTCCACAATGCCAGCGAGATCACGAAAAGCGTCGGCGCCTCGGTGAGCGGATTGACACTGTAGATAGCCGTGAATGGGCATAAGGCCGCGAGCCACAGTGTGCAATGGGCGGCTGTGTGCTTCGATGCTACCGGCGCAATTTGGCGAACACAATCTGCCAGCAGGATGCATCCGGCAAGTTCGAACGCAATCTGCACCCACACCGCGGCGGCGTAGTTTTCCATGCCGAACATCTTGAAGCAGACGGCCAGGAAAAACGGATACCCAGGCAGCCGTATGAGCGTGAAATAGATGTCGTCCGCGCTTGCGGTCAGGGCGTATTGCCCATTGAGCAGCAGGTTCTTCGCAATGCCCCCATAAACAAGCGAGTCTCCACTGACTTCGAAGAAATGGCGCAGCATCCACAGGCGTAGCACCAGTCCCGCTAGTATTGCGGGCGCGATGGATGCAATGCCGCGGAACGGTTTCAGTGCCGTTTGCAGAGGTGTCAATTGACTCAGGGGAGCGGCTTCCATACGATTCGTAATGTATAGCGTAGACCGTTTCCACGGCTCTCGCGCAGGTGGAAACAAGACTGACAATGCAAGATAAACAAATATTCTACGATCCACAACGGAAACGATGGAAGCGGTTACGCCGCATTTTGGACATTGTTGCCGTTCTAACGACGCTTGTTCTTGCCGGTTTTATTTTTAATGTGCTGCGCGGCCAGCCCTTGCCTGAGCTGCTTTTGCCGACACCGAAACATAACTACAGGGCATTGCAAAATCGTCCCCCGGTCAATCGTGGAAAGACTGCCCGGCCCGCTCGCCGCAAGAGCGATCGCAAGCCGTCCGACATTCCGTTTAATGCGGGTGAGGGTTTGCGCGCTGCCTATTACATCCCCGACGATGCGGCGAGCTATTCTTCCTTTAAAGAGCATGTACATCAAATCGATTTGCTGTTCCCGCAATGGCTCCATGTGGATGCGCCTTCGACAACGATTATGGGGACAACCCAGGACGGCCATGAATTTCCCATTTTCGAAGGAGGCTTCGCTCACGACCCGGACGATCTCAACAAGATCAAGCGTGTGATTCAAGGGGCTAAAGAAGATATAGAAATTTTTCCGCACTTCAACAATTTCAATGCACACTCGCAGAGTTTTGACCCCGTCATGGGAGAGGTGCTCAAAGACAGTGGCAAGCGCATGATATTGCGACAGCAAGTGCAGCGCCTCTTCACTGCATTTCCCGGCTATCACGGTCTTTCACTCGACATTGAAAATCTCAACGAAGACAGTCGCGCTGCCTACCTCACCTTTATCGGCGAACTTTATTCTGACATGCATCCGCGCAATCTGCGGCTCTACGTCAACGCTGCTGTCTCAACGCCAGAGGCTGAGTTGAAGGCTATCGCTGAGAACTCCGATGGCGTGGTCCTGATGAACTACGACGAGCATGAACTGGAAAGCCAGCCGGGCCCCATCGCCAGCCAGGAATGGTTTGTGGCGAACATGGCTCGGGCCTTGAAAGTGGTGCCCAAAGAGAAGCTGATTTGCGCGATCGGCAACTATGGGTACGACTGGGAAATGTCTATCCCGGATCCCAAGGCACGCGATCCGAAGCTGCGCGAACCACGCGTCGTAGGCACGGACGTGGTGGACCATGTATCCGATGCCTGGAGGCGCGCAAGCGATGCCGACGCGGACCTCGACCTGGATTACACCTCGCTCAATCCTCACTTTCAGTACATCGACGAAGACTCGCATACACGCCACGAAGTCTGGTTTCTCGATGGGGTGACCACGCTGAATGAAATGCGTGCAGCGCGCGAACTCGGCCTGCAAACATTTGCGCTCTGGCGTTTGGGGTCGGAAGACCGCTCGTTATGGAGCGTGTGGGACAAGCCCAGCAGTGTCGACCCTGTGCAGGCGCTCGGCTCAATGCAACCAGGCCACGATGTTGAGACCGAGGGGGCGGGCGACATCATTCGCATCACCGGATTGCCGCAGGCCGGTAAACGCACGCTCGTCGTGGATAATGACGAGCCAGACCCCCGTAAAAGGCTGATCATAGACGAGCACATGGATGCCTATCCGCACGCATACACCATGCTGCAGTATGGGTATCACGCGAATGAAGTCGCTCTCAGTTTCGACGACGGACCCGATCCTAAGTGGACGCCCAGAATCCTCGACGTCCTAAAGCAGAAAGGTGTGAAGGGCACCTTCATGATGATCGGCGCCGAGGCACAAGAGAATATCGGCCTCATGCAGCGGGTCAAGCGCGAAGGCCATGAAATCGGCAATCACACATTCTTTCATCCCGACATCAGCGAAATTTCGACGCAGCAGTTAGACCTGGAACTCAAGCTTACGGAGCGTTTGTTTGCAAGCAAGCTGGGCGTGCAGCCGCTGTATTTCAGACCGCCGTACGACATTGATGAGGAGCCGGACACCGACGATCAGGCGGCGCCGGTGGTGCACATTCAGCAGGCCGGATACACCATCGTCGGCAACAAGATCGACACCAACGACTGGGATCAACGCACGCCGAAAACGCCCACTGAAATCACGCAATTCGTGCTTGACCAGTTAGAACGAATGAAGACCAAGACGCAATTTCGCGGATCGATCATTCTCCTGCATGACGGCGGAGGAGATCGTTCGGTAACGGTGGCCACGCTGCCCGTGCTGATCGACACGCTGCGCGCAGAGGGCTACACCATCGTTCCCATTTCGACTCTGATGGGCAAAACCGGCGCCGAAGTGATGCCGCCGCTCACGCTGCGCCAATACGTGCGCGCGCTTCCCGATTCGATCGCATTTTCCGCGCTGTCGATTATTGGAAGATTCATCGTGATGGTGTTTTTCGTTGGCGACATTTTGATGAGCGCGCGTCTGCTGCTGGTCGGGATTTTTGCCATCATCGACCGGCTTTTGCGCCCGCATCGTAAAGCGTCGGCTGGATTCAATCCGCGCGTGGCTGTACTCATCCCTTCATACAATGAAGAGAAGGTCATCGTGCGAACCATTCGCTCGGTACTGAACTCAGACTACGCAAACCTGCACATTATCGTCATCGACGACGGATCCACGGATCGAACTTTTGATGTGGCGCGCGATGCCTACGCGCAGGAGATTGCAGCCGGCCGCGTGCAGGTGCTCACGCACCCCAATGGGGGCAAGGCCTCGGCCCTCAACTACGCTCTCGCGCGATTAGAAGAAGAGTTTTACGTGGGCATCGATGCCGACACGGTGATAGCGGCGGACGCGATTTCAAAACTGATTCCGCATTTTGAAGACCCGTTGATCGGCGCGGTTGCCGGCAACGCCAAGGTGGGCAATCGCGTAAATCTCTGGACGCGCTGGCAGGCACTGGAATACATCACCAGTCAAAATTTCGAGCGTCGCGCACTCGACCTCTTCAATGTAGTGACGGTTGTGCCGGGGGCCATAGGCGCATGGCGCACCGCGCCGGTCAAGGCCGCGGGCGGCTATCCCATCAACACCGTCGCCGAAGATGCCGACCTCACGATGAATCTGCTCGAGCAGAAATATAAGGTGGTGTATGAGGATCGCGCGCTCGCGTTTACCGAGGCTCCTATCAATGCAAGCGGTTTGATGCGGCAGCGTTTTCGTTGGTCCTTTGGCATTCTGCAGGCCATTTGGAAACATCGTGCCGCCTTCATTCGCAATAAGGCGATGGGGCTTTTTGCGCTGCCTAACATTCTGGTGTTCCAAATGCTGCTGCCCCTGGTGTCACCCTTTATCGACTTGATGTTTTTGGCCGGGGTGGTTCATTTTCTGGTCGACCGGCACTATCATCCTGAAGCCGCATCCGTCGCCAGCTTTGAGAAGCTGCTGGCGTACTTTGGGGCCTTTCTGCTAATTGATTTCATCACGTCGACTGTGGCCTTCAGCCTCGAGCGGAGGCATCCTGCGAACCGTGGCGATGGATGGCTGCTGTTTCACATCTGGCTGCAGCGCTTTGCTTATCGACAGGTATTTTCCATCGTTCTGTTCAAAACGCTGAAACGGGCAATTGATGGAAAGCCGTTCAACTGGGACAAGCTCGAACGCACCGCAAAGATGAGCAAACGCACCGAGGCTCTGACGGAAACTTCATAGCTTTCGCGTGGGTATAGGAAGGGTGTTTGAGATCGGTCACAACCAAGGCACCCAGTGCAGGGCAACAAGAAAGGACCTCGATTCGAGGCCCTCGATGTTTTCCTGGTTTAGTTTGCCAAGCGGAAACATATGCATCTAGCGGTGTTTGTCGTGCCCGCCGCCGGAATGGCCCCCGCCACTGGAATGACCGCCGCTTGAACGGCCGCCGCCGAAGTGGCCGCCACCGCCTCCACCGAAGTGATTGCCGCTGCCACCGAGATGGTCGGCTTTGGGCGGCTTCATGCCTCCGAAGCCCCCTGAAGAACGTCCGCTGAAGCTATAGCCACCTGACCCACGGTTGCCTCCGGAATTTGGCGATCCACCGCCATGGCCGAACAGGTGAAAAGCGCCCGAGTTGTTCTCGGTCCGGTATGAGTTGCCGAAACCGCTTGACTGCCGTTGATTAAAGGCGCCGCCATGATTCGAACCCGGCGAGCGGTAAAACTCGGGCGTACCACCGTTCGTCATGCCAGATCGGGCACCATAACTGCCATACTGGCGGTTGCTGTAATTGGAGCCTGCTGCTGCACCGTAGTTGGACCCATACCCCTGACGGCCAAACTGCCGATTTCCCCC
>JANXYB010000002.1 GCA_025350325.1 Acidobacteriaceae bacterium | reverse complement strand
TGATCAGACGGGAAACATTAGTCGCGCGCAGCAGGAATTGATGGCCGCGCACGCAGTGCTGAAGAAAGCCGGCCTTGAGGACGCTGAGGACAGCCTGTTCTGGGTTGACCCTTTCTCGGCAGAGGGCCAACGCGTGTCGGCGAAACTGCTGCCAGTCGCCGGCGCGATGCGCCTGCATGCTGAGAAAGCCATACCTTGCTGGCGGAGGCGCGGGCCACGGGCAAACTCACGAACGCCGAGGCTCTCGATGCGATGCAACTAGGCGCACGCCGCATCGATTTTGTCGGACTCAAATTCGAGTCAGCGAACGAATGCGCGACACTCTATAGCCGCGCTCAAGCTCTTGCCGGTGACAAGACACGCTGGAGCGAAGTGGAAAACATGATTGAGACGATCGGCTCAAACAATGGCCGTATCCAGGATATTCGCGATGGCTATACCCAGCTTGGCGAGCTTTATCGTCAAGCGTGGTTGCGCGACTATCGGCCCTATTGGTTGGCAAACAACCAGGCGCGCTACGACCGCGCAGCACAACTATGGGTAGGGCGCGGGGATGACTGGGACCTTGTCGCGCAACATTGGAGCGACACGCACACGCTGGCTCCAGCCGCTACGATGGGACTGCCCTCAACAGCCGCACCAGAGGGAACAACACCTTCAAAGTAAGTCTGCGAATGACAAATATTTGTCATTCGCAACGCTCAGCAAATGCGCGACGTACTGTATTCGTGTATCCTCTTCTTCGCTTGAAAAGGAAGCCAGATTGTTCCTCGCGGGATTGCCAGCACACATTCAAATTTCTACTTGACGATGCACAAAAAAACGCATAACAATTGACTTCCCAAAGGTCGGAGGTCGTATGCACGCTGCTCGTTTCCCCTTTCTGTTAGCCACTTGTTGCGCCGTTCTGTTCGCAGTATCGTCTCAGAATGCCGCAGCCGCAACGCATTGCGTCAATTCCGGTGGAACCGGTGGATGCTACTCAAAAATTCAGATGGCTGTCGATCATTCTTCACCCAACGACGTGATTAACGTCGCAGCCGGTACCTACAAAGAAGACGTAGTGATTGGCATTCCGCTCTCGCTCATCGGCGCAGGTGCGAGTTCCACTTGGATTAACGCGACCGGGCTTCCCAATGGCATTTACGTTGACGGCTACGACCACCCCGGGCTCGATCACGTCACGGTGGCTGGATTCACTGTTGAGTATGCGCAGTACGAAGGCATCCTCGTGGTAAGCGCTTCAGACGTGACGATTCGCGACAATCACATAAATGACAACGACAAGTTTGGTCCCAAATTCTCGCCGAATCCTGGCGCTTGCCCCGGCCAGCCTGCGTTTGAAACAGATGAAACAGGCGACTGCGGGGGCGGGTTGCATTTTATCGGTGTTTACAATTCAATTGCTTCTGGGAATGTGATTGTTGGGAATGCAGACGGACTGCTTATCAGCGACGAGACCGCGGAAGCACACGATAATCTGATCGTTCACAACGTCGTCAGAAACAATCCTGCGGACTGCGGCATCACCCTTGCTTCGCATTCGCCCGCGGGCTCAACTCCTCCTCATTTCGCGCCTCACCATGGGATCGATCACAACACCGTGACGGGAAATGTTGCCTCTTACAATGGTGTGACAGTCGGAGGTGCAGGCATCGGTTTGTTTTCTGATGGCGCAGGCCCGGGGCGCGTTTCAGAAAACGTAATCGTGCACAACTCCATGATCGGCAATGGAATTGGTGGCTTATCGATGCACTCGCATGTTGGTCCCGCGTTTGGCGCGCCCCCAGATAACATGAACGGCAACATGATCGTCGGCAATTACATCGCCAGCAACCTCGCCGATGGGGGCGATACCGCGACTCCAGGACGCGTAGGTATCAACATCAATAGCGGTGGCGGAGGCACGCCAATCTGGGGCACGGTCATCTCGCAAAATGTAATTCGCGATGAGGATATCGATATTGCCTTTAATACTCCCGGAACGGTCAATATTCATCTAAACGACCTGTTGGGAGGTCATATTGGCGTAGGGAATGTTTGTGCGTTCGATAAGGCGTCTGTGTGTACCGGCGCCAGCAATGCAACTCAGAATTACTGGGGTTGCGCCGGTGGCCCAGGTCGGTCAGGTTGCTCGACGGTGAGCGGTGCCCACATCACGTCTAATCCGTGGCTGTCAAAACCGGCCGCAGATGATGACGATGCAGGTGTGCAAGGGGACGAAGACTAATCCGCGACTATGTTCGCATGCTTGACGGAAGAGAAAACGGCCTGGGCTCCTAAGCCTTCGGCCGTTTTCTCTTTCCATAACGAACTAATTAAGCGTCAACTCGGCGTGCAGCGGGGTGTTCTCACTGGAGTCGCCCACCAGAAGAATGAACTTGCCGGGATCGATCGTCCACTTGTGTGCCGCTTCATTCCAGTAGCTGAAGGAGCGCGCATCGAGGTCGAGAGTTACATGCTTTGTCTCGCCAGGAGCAAGATGAATTTTCTCAAAACCTTTGAGTTCCCGCTCAGGTCTCTTGGCTTTCGATGACGGATCCGAGACATAAAGTTGGGCCACATCGGCGCCTGCGACCCTTCCGGTATTGGTTACGTCGAAGCTGACCGGAACATTAGATCCCCGGACCGCTAGAGAAGGCGCTTCAAGTTTCGAGAAACTGAAAGTCGTGTAGCTCAGCCCGAAGCCGAAAGGATAAAGGGGGTGCTTTCCGGTCGTGGTCCAGTAGCGGTAGCCAACCATGAGAGCGTCTTCATACTTCACCTTCGGAATGACGTAGTCGATGGCGGGATGGTCGTTTTCTGTGACGTGCAGCGTAGTATCCGCGCCCTTGATGGGATAGTAAAACTTCGCGGATGGGTTCTCTTCCCAACTTCGATCGAAGCTTACGGGCAGCTTGCCTTCAGGGTTCTGCTTGCCGAACAGAACGTCGGCAACGGCTGTGCCGCCTTCCTGGCCTGGATACCAGGTGTGCAGCAGCGCAGGAACCTTATCGAGCCAGCGATGCGTATCGACTGCGCCGCCGCCCGTGAGGGTGACGACAATATGGGGGTTGGCCGCAATCACCGCGTCGATGAGTGCGTCCTGACCCCAAGGCAGATTGAAGGTACGATCGAGGCCTTCGCTCTCAGTTGCGTTGTTGAAGCCGACACTGAGCACCACTACGTCGGCGGCCGCTGCGTACTTCTTCACATCCTCTGAGATCAAGTCAGTTTCTGAGGCCATACCGAGCCCAAAACGATTTCCAGCAAAGCCAGGCCGATAGTCAGCGACGACTTTTGCTGTTTGACCCGCGTTCAAGTCGATCGAGGCGGATTCGGGGTGCTGGCCCTCAATCTGCGACTGCTCGATCACCTGTTTGCCGTCGACCATAACCTTGTAGCGATCGCTGCCCGAGGCTGCGGCGAGCACCAGATATTTGCCTTGTTTGGGCGCCTTGAAAGACCCGGTATACCGAATGCTGCGTGGAGATTTGTCGGCCGGTCCCCCCCATTCCTGTTTGTAATTACCGATGTTTTCAGACGTGTCGCTTTCAGGATTTCCGGTGAAGTCCTTGTTTGGGTAGGTGCTCGCCTTAACGGGCCCTTCCCAATGTGTACGCGAGAATACATCGTTCATCTCCGGCAGACCGCGCGCATAGAGCACATGGACGTTGGGGCCGGCGAGGTTGGCAACTCCAGTGAGGATACTGACCGGCTCGAAAGCCTGCGCCTCGGAAGAGCCGCCTCCGCCGGTCACGGCAGGCCACGCGTCCGGACCGATAACGGCGATGGTCTTGATCTTTCCCGCGTCGAGGGGCAAGATATGACCGTCATTTTTGAGTAACGTCAGGCTCTCGCGTGCTCCTTTAAGGGCCACTGCGCGATCGGCGATGGAATAGGTTGAATGGGCCGCGTCGAACTGCGGGCGATCGAGAAAGCCGTAACGTAGTGCGACGCGCAGCAGGCGCATCACCTTGTCATCGATGGTTGATTCCTTGACCTTGCCGTCTTTCACCGCTACCAGCAGGGTCTTTGCATTCATAAATCGCGGCGAAGGCATTTCGAGATCGAGGCCGTTGTTGGCCGCCGCGACGCCGTCGTAGGTGGCGTCCCAGTCTGACATCAGCACGCCTTTAAAAGCCCAATCACCTTTCAGGACTTTCAGATTGAGGAACTCGTTCTGGGTGGCGTGAGTTCCGTTGACCAAATTGTAGGAATCCATAACCGCATCGACGTGGCCCTTGTTGACGGCAGCTTCAAAGGCAGGAAGATAAAGTTCGCGCATGGTGCGCTCATCTGCTTCGACGTTGACATTGTGTCGGTCGTATTCCTGATTGTTCAAGGCGTAATGCTTTACGGTCGCGACCACTCCTTGCGACTGCACACCCTCGATATAAGGAACGACCAGCGCGGAATTCAGAAACGGATCTTCAGAGAGGTATTCAAAGTTGCGGCCATTCACAGGAGAGCGAGCGATGTTGACGCCCGGACCAAGCAGGAAATTGACGCTGCGTGCGCGGGCATCGCGGCCCAGACTTTGACCTAATTCGCGCGCGAAATTTGGGTCCCAGGTGGCGGCCAGTGCGACCCCGCCCGCGTAGGCGGTGGTCGGCCCCCAGGTGCGCACGCCGACTGAGGCGTCGGACATTTTGAGTCGCGGCAGATTGATGTTCGACTCGGCGTGCGTAAACATGCTGTCGACGCCGCCGATCAACTCGATTTTCTGCTCGAGGGTCAGTTTAGCTAGAAGTGCATGCGCTTTGGATTCGATCGCAGGCGAATCGGGAACCGGGGCTTGCGCTACCGCAGATAATGACACACAAAGTAGGCAACCTGCCAGAATCGCGGATAGGTGACAGGCGTGCGGATAAATCGATTGAGCACGTTGATCGGATTGTTTTTTCATGACGCGGAGAAGGCTATCGCATCAGGCCCGGCCCTGTATATGCGGTTATCTCATCTGAAGAACGTCAATATGCCGCCAGCCTCGCCCGTAAGTATTTTGGTTTAAGGGATTTGTGACCGCAGTCACAGTGCGGAGTGAATACGGTCACTGCTTTGCTATGTGGGCTGGAAGAGACTCAATATCCAATAGGTAACAGCGAAGGCGCGCATGCGCCGCAAGCGTGCGGTGGGCGGGAGGTAAGGATGAATTTTGAATCGGGTTTGAAAACCATTGTGGTTGCGACCGACCTTGTCGGAAAGTCACAAGCCGCCCTCGAATACGCACGCAAGATTGCGGCGGCATATGGTTCGCGAATTGTGCTGGCGCACGGACTTGATCCGTTGGATTATGCATCTGCAACAGCTTTTCCGGGTCGGGTGCTCAAGACTCTGCCTGATCAGGCGAGAGCGGTCCTTGACGAGATGGCCGCTGAACTTCTGCGGGAGGGCATTCCCACACACTCCGTGATTCGCCAAGGTGCGGTGGTGCAGATGCTGGTCGATGTGATTCGCCAATATCAAGCAGGACTCATCGTTATCGGAACGGAAGGCCGGCAAGGGGCTGGTCCAGTCGTAGTAGGAGCCGTGGCGGAGCAGTTGGTTCGACTGGCGCCTTGCCCGGTTCTGGCCGTGGCAGCGGACTACAACGCTGGAGAGTTTCGACCGGCCCCGGGTGGCCCCATCATGCTGGCCATGGAGCGCAACGAAGCGACGACGGCAGCGGCAGCCACGGCGTGTTCTCTAGCTGAGACTTTTCATCGCACCCTGCTGGTGATTCATGCGCGAAGTGCTGCCGAGGCGGCTGCATTTTTGAACCCGGGTGCGACGACACTAGGCCAATTTGGCATTCACGACAACGGCAAATTTCCGATTCGGTGCATCGTAAAGGACGGCAAACCGGAAGACGCACTCACCGAAGCAATCGATCAATACCACCCAAGCGTGCTCGTTGTCGGGGTCAAGAGAACTAGTGGTACGCCCGGACCTCACGGGACCGCATTCAGTCTGCTGGCCAGGTCCCGTGTACCCGTCCTGTGTGTGCCACCCGGCGAGTTAGTTCAAGTGGGCACGGATGAATCGATCCTGGAGGCGGCTGCAATTGGCAGCGCGGCCAAAGTTTGAAGTTGGGGATATACAAGCTGGGGATGTATGCCTCCAAGCAAATGCTGTAAGCCATCGAGGAAAAACGTTGTCGTCCAGCAATCAAATGTCGTGAACAGGATCAGGCAATTCCGCCAGCACCTCACGTTCACTCGCAGTTTCAAGTTTGGTCGATGTCCATGGGCGATTTGGTTCATCGCAATTCCGGGTAGCGGAGGTTGTCGCGGATAGATTGCCAGCCAGTGGGTTTCGCAACAGATTCACTTGGTTGGCGGGCGCGTGCAGCCTAAAGGAGGTGGGACCTTGCAAAGAGAGGAAAGAGAGAGACATACCGATGGCGTCGGAGCGCACCCGCTTGCTGAATTACTGGCATGTCCCGCAGCGGTTGGAAATCTCCTCAACGCCGCCGCGGAGTGCATTCAAGTGGAGGCGGGGGAGATAATTTTTCGCCAGTCCACTCCTTGTCGTGGGTTGTACGTCGTGGTTTCCGGGCAATTCATACGCAAAGCGGAAAGATTGAGCACACGGGTCACATTGGGTATGGCGCGAGCCGGGGATCTGGTAGAAATGGCTGCCGCTTTAGGGGATGGAAACCACACCTACACGCTGTCTGCTCAGATAGCAGGGGCAGTTATGCTCCTGCCGATAGACGCGTTGCAACGAGCGTTTGAGGCCTACCCGCTACTTCGGATGAAGCTTCTAGAAGAGTTAGCGCGCGAGGTGTCGCGTGCTTACGGCACCTGCTGCGTCACCCGCACAGCGGTAACGCGGCGTCGGGCGATACTACCAGCAACCGGCTGAGAGTGGCCGGTCTCGCATCTGGTCGATTGGCAGGACTTGGTTTATTCACTGGGCGAACATAATAGGGCGCAAACCTTACCCAAAGGTTTAGTCAAAGCGCGCTATACTTGTTTGTAGACCCGGAAAACCTATGGCTGGACTGCATTCCCATCACCCACCGGAAGATTGTCTTAATTGTGAGCATCGCCATCTGCGGATGTTTTGCAATCTCACACCTGAAGCGCTCGGGGACTACGACAGCATCGGCATCATGATGAGCCATGCTCGCGGCGCCAAGCTGTTTATTGAAGGGGATGCGGCACGCAATGTCTTCATTATCTGTTTCGGCCAAGTAAAGATTTCGTCAACATCCCGCGATGGCAAGACCATGATTTTAAAGATCGCCGCCCCCGGCGATGTGATGGGACTCAGCGCCGTGCTTGCCAACGTTCCCCATGAGGTCACAGCGGAAGCTATCGAGCCATGCCAGGTGAAGACGGTGCGGAAGCAGGAATTTATCGACTTCCTAGGCCGTCATGGAATTGCCAGTATGCATGCGGCGCAATCGCTTTCAGGCGAGTACCTCACGGTTTTTCACGACGCCAAGCGCTTGGCGCTCTCTGGATCGGCGGCCGGTCGGCTGGCTCGTTTGCTACTAGACTGGGGTCGCTCATCCGCCAATGGCAAGCCAGAAATCCGGTTCACCATGGCTCTCACCCATGAAGAAATCGCCAACATGGCGGGCACTTCGCGCGAGACAGTCACCCGGCTGCTTAATCAGTTTCGCCGCGACCACTGGATCACGATCAAAGGGTCAAGCATGACCATTGTTATGCCTGACCAACTCGAACGCCTCACCGCCTAGACTTTTCACGCACATTTGAGTCGAAACTGCCCCTGCAAGCGCGGACGCAGGTGGAAGAAGGTTCGCTCTATCCGGCGCTCCAGCGGCTGCTCAAAGCAAAGCTGGTCAAGGCTGAGTGGGGTGTCTCGTCAACTAACCGACGTGTGCGAACCTACCAGATTACGGCTTCAGGGCTTCGCCATCTTGAGCAGCAGATCTCCAGCTTCGAACGCATGTTTGAAGGCATCACGCTCGTTCTAAATCCAAGCAAATCTCCAGCCAACTAGGAGGGAGCTGCCCATGAACTGGATACCGCAAGTCTTCCGTCGCCGCAAACTCTATGAAGATCTCTCAGAAGAAATTCAATTGCATATTGAGGAGCGCGCCGAGCAGTTGATGGGCCAAGGCATGAGCCCAAAAGAGGCCGGACAGCAAGCCCGTCGAGCCTTCGGGAACCGAACACTGCTCGAGGGATGCAGCCGTGAAGTGTGGCAGTGGCCCACGCTGGAATCGATCTGGGCCGACGTGCGATTCGCTCTTCGCCAGATGCGCCGCTCGCCCGGCTTTACAATCGCTGCCGTTTCGACGCTGGCATTGGCCATTGGCGCAAACGCCGTAGTGTTCGGATTGATGGACGGTCTGCTGCTGCGCCCGCTCAATATTCCTCGTTACAAAAGCGTGTATGGAAGACAATCCTGCGTGGCAATCGTATCCCAACTATCTCGATTTGCGCGATCGTAACCACAGCTTCGAAGATCTGGCAGCTTTTGGCATGGTTTTAGGTGTGGGCCTGGATACGGGCCGAAATCCAACTGTCGCAAACGGCTTTGCCACCACGGGGAACTACTTCGACGTACTGCAACTTCATCCATATCTCGGTCGCTTCTACCAGGCATCGGATGAGCACGGCCCCAACAGCGCACCCTATATCGTGCTCACATACGCATATTGGCACAGCCGCTTCCAGGACGATCGAGGGGTGGTCGGCCGTGTCGTCCGGCTCGACCAACATCCTTTCACCATCCTCGGTGTAGCGCCGCCGGGGTTTCAGGGGACGTTGTTGTTCATCTCTACCGATTTCTTCATGCCCATCGTCAATGAAGAACAGATGGGCGCCCCGAGCGTGAACACGCGCGGCACCGAACGCGGGGTCTTTGAGTCGTTTGGACATCTCAAACCGGGAGTGACTCCCGCCCAGGCCATGGCCGATGTAGACGGTGTGAGCGCGTACCTTGAAAAAACCTATCCAAAAGTGGTTGGCCACAGGAGCACTGTCCTTTCACGCGAGGGCCTCACTTCTTTTGGCCCCGCAGTGCGCGATTTCGTTGCAGGACTAACGCTATTAGCCGGCTTGATTCTGCTGGCCGCCTGCGCCAACCTGGGCAGCTTGTTTGCCGCGCGCGCCGCCGACCGTTCTCGGGAAATGGCTCTGCGCCTTGCGCTTGGTTCGAGCCGCAAACGCATCCTGCGTCAGTTATTGACTGAAGCCGTGCTCCTCTCCCTCACGGGCGGCGCTCTGGGACTGCTGGGCAGCTCAATGCTGTTGCGCCGCTTGAGCACATGGCAGGTTATTCCTAGCGCCCCCATCCACCTGCCTGTTGCGCCGGATGCCAAACTCTACGTGGTTGCTTTGATTCTGGCCTTGGTGAGCGGATTCCTTTTTGGCATCGTTCCCGTACGCCAGGTGCTCAGGGCCAATCCATATGAGATCGTCAAGGCGGGATCGAGCGGCCGGACCGGAATGCGGTTGACCGTGCGCGACGTGCTCCTCGTAGTGCAGATAGCTATCTGTGCTGTCCTGGTCACGTCTTCAATGGTGGCCGTGCGCGGACTGGTAAATTCGTTGCATAGTAACTTCGGTTTCGAGCCGCGCAACGCGATGACGGCAGGGGTCAATCTGGTCATGGCCGGTTACAGCATCGATAAAGTGCCCGCCATGCAACGGCGCATCATCGACGCAATGCAAACCATTCCTGGCGTAGAGTCAGTGGGATTGGTGAATGGTTACCCTCAGTTGGTATATACAGCCAGCGAAAGAAAAAATGTATTCAAGGAAGAAACCACCGATATGAAACCGGCAAACGCCGCTATCATGCCTTACTCGTACGGCGTATCGCCGGGATACTTTGCTGCGGCGGGCACAACGTTGCTGGCGGGCAGGAGTTTCTCATGGCATGACGACAAAAACGCGCCTGCCGTCGTCGTAATCAACCGTGCGTTTGCCAATAAGATTTTTGGCTCGGTCTCCAATGCAATGGGCAAGAATTTGAAGCAGCAGGACGGAACGCTTGTCCAGGTTGTGGGCGTAGTTGAAGACGGAAAGTATATGAGCCTAACTGAAAACCAGCAGCCGGCGATGTTCCTCTCATTTCTTAGATCGCCGATGGCCTCAGCCTACCTGATAATCCGCTCCCACCGCGATCCGCAACAACTTTCCGCGGCCATGCGAAATACAGTTCGCACGGTGGATGCGGCACTGCCGGTTGACATTCAAAGCTGGAGCAGTTTGCTCGAGGTGGTTCTCTTTCCTTCGCGAATGGCGACCATGGCGCTGGGCGTGATGGGCGTGATGGGCGCAATGCTGGCGATCACCGGTATTTTTGGAATGGCGGCCTACTCCGTCAGCAAGCGATTGCGCGAGTTAGGAATTCGTATCGCCCTCGGTGCGCAACGGAAAGAGGTGTTACAGGCAGCATTGGGGCGGCCATTAAGGTTGCTGGCCTATGGTTCCGCTGCAGGATTGTTCTTCGGATTATTGGCCACGAGGGTGCTGGCTTTCATTGTGTATCAAGCGACACCGCGTGATCCGCTGGTGCTAGCTGGCGTAGTTGTGGCGATGGCGCTCTTAGGTGTTGTGGCTACGTGGATTCCAGCCCAGCGCGCTTTGTCGGTCGATCCTTTAATCCTGCTGCGCGAGGAGTGAACCGCGCTTAGTTCGCGCGTGAATGCTTGCTGGTCTTTCGCGCGAAGTCGGTCGCAGCATATCGACGGTGGGCGTAGCGATCAAATGTGGCGGGCTAATTGCTCTTCTTCATGCGGGGTGGGCGTAGCGAGTGGATCACGCAACGTAAGAACTGGGCAGCGCGCGTGGGCCACCACCCGATAGATGGTGCGATCGCGAGTGAGTGTTTGCAGCGCAGGCCTTAGCGTGTTGCCGAGCACGATAAGGCTGGCATGTTGCTCCACCGAGGCAGCCAGGATTTCGATGGAAGGGTGCCCATGAACGATCTCTGTTTCAACTGGCACGCAGCTTGCAGCGTGGGTCGCACCCGCCTCAGCAATTAAAAGGCTCTTCGCAGCCAGCACCCGCAAGTCCTCTTTCGCGGTTGAGTCATAGTCAATTGACTGGCCTTGCGGTTGCCGTGCATCGATGGGCGGCCGTACGTGAAGCAGAACCAGCTTGGCTCTCTGACTGGCGGCGATTTGGCAGGCAAGTGCTGCACTCGAGGAGGAGGTCTCTTTAAGTTCGGCGGCGTGCAACACCACCCTGATCTGGCCGCTGCACAACTCCGTAAGATAAGCCTCGGGCCCCACGGTGATGACCGGGAGATTTGCCGAGCGCAGCACTTGTTCTGCCACGGAGCCCAAGAGCAATTTGCTCATTTTGCTCCGGCTCCGAGTTCCTAGGATAAGGCGATCTGCCTGCAGGGTGACGAGCGACGCAAGAATCTGATGAGCCGCATTTCCCTCGCGAACCGCGGCAGTGCAGGTCAAGTCTTGTGCGCGAGCAAGATCGCACCACGGCTTCAGGGTGCTCGTCGCATATTCGACGGCCGAAGATGAATCAAAAATTCCGGCAGCATCGAGGGCAATACCGGTGCCCGCGCTCAGCACATTTAGTAAGACAAGGCGAGCCCCAGTCTCATGCGCTTGCTGCAGGGCAAACGGCATCAGCCTATCAAGATCGCTGAGGTCAGTTGCGACCAGTATCACCGCCGGATGAATCCATTTTTCCAAGTCCCAATCCGGCATGTTACGACCTCGTTTCGGAGACTGGCAGCAAAATCGGGGCTTGGATGTGCCGGCGCGCACAGCCGCGAGTAAGCCAGATCACATTGTTGATGGTGCTGAGAAAGCCGCTTACGCAATCGAAGAGCAACAGGCCATATTGATGGTGTTCCCACAGACTTTTATCGGTTTCTTTATTGCTTCCTTATTCGCTTTCAAACTATTGTTGGTAATGGAATCCACACCCCGCCATCCGAGTCCTTGTAATTATCCCGAGAAGAGATAGCTCCCTTGCGCGTTCCTTAAACGCCCGCGTCTCCGCAGATCTATTTGCAATTTACAGGGCGTAGAGATCGAAATCTCACCCACTTTACTGGAGGTCAAGCGCTATGCTTCATCCAAATACCCGAAGTGTATTTGCAATCGCTGCGTTCGTATTTGTTACGGTGTTAACGATTCCGAGCTGGTCCCAACATACCTTCCGCGGCGGGATCAATGGTGTCGTCACTGACCAGTCGGGCGCCGTCGTTCCCGGGGCAAAGGTCGATGCCACAAACGTGGCGACGAACGTGATATTGAGTACGCTTTCGAGCTCAGCCGGTGAGTACTCATTCCCTGAGTTGAACCTGGGCAAGTATGACATCGTCGCGACGGCCCAGGGGTTCAGAAGCGAAAAAGTGGTTGGGGTACCCGTCTCAGCCGGCGTGATTTTTACTCAGCCGATGAAGTTGGCTGTTGCCAGCTATGCAGAGACGGTTGAAGTTGCGGCAGATGCTTACACGCTGGATACGACGACCACCACGCAGACGACGATTATCGATGCACAATCGGTTGATAACGCCCCCCTCAACGGGCGCGATTTTACGCAGCTAACCACGCTTACCCCTGGCTTTGTGAACTCCGGCGCAGGTGGTTACGGCGCACTCAATGGTACGCGCGCTAACCAGATCAATTGGCAGATCGATGGCGTTGATAACAACGACATCTGGCACAACATTCCGGCCATAAACCAAGGCGGCGTGTCGGGCATAGCGGGCATCATTCTGCCCATTGATTCGGTCGAGCAATTTTCGGTTCAAACCAATGCTTCCGCGGACTCTGGCCGCAACCCCGGGGGAACGGCGACACTCGGTTTGAAGGGCGGCACCAACCAACTGCACGGTTCGGCCTATTACTTCAATCGCAATGAAGCCTTTGGAAAGAAGAGTCCGTTCACTGCCGTGAAGCAGAAAGTTCGCGATTATAACGCCGGCGCTTCGGTAGGTGGCCCGATCATCAAAGATCGGCTCTTCTATTTTTTGAACTATGAACAGCAAAGGTTCGTTATCGGCGTACCCGAGCAGGCCACGGAACCCACCACAGCCTGGCAAGCCTACGCTGCCAGCGTTGTTACATCGAATGGACAGAGCGTTAGCCCAATCTCTTCGGGCTTGTTGAATCTGCTGTGGCCTTCCTACGCATTGAAATCACCGGCTTCTGAATCTTCTGGCCCGGTGATTGGAAATTACGTGAGCCCTGATCCCGAATTTGGTTACAGCTACAACGGAGTGGGCAAGATCGACTACACGATGAATAGCAACAATTCAATGTCTGCGCATTGGTTTGGCGGGCAGGGAAACCAGGTCGCACCTGTCGGTTCGGCACTCTTGCCCTATTACGAAGTGGCGCCGATTCACGTGCAGAATTACCAACTGACATACAACCACAACTTCTCTCCGTCCTTGACGAACCAGGTTGTTGCAGGTGTGAACTACTTCAACCAGGTATTCAACGACGACAAGACCGGGTTCGATGTGGCCTCGGTCGGGTTGGTGGATGGTTCACCATTCAAGGACGCGCCGGAATTGCAAATCTCAGGATTCGACTCAACTGGACGTACGCCGCCTGAGGGTCGAAACGACATCACAGGTCAGATCTCAGATAACCTCTCCTGGGTGAAAGGTAAACATCAGACGCGATTCGGCGTGGAATTCCGTCAGGTCCAGCTAAACGAGTTCTATCATCGGAAGGGGCAAGGCGACTTCAAATTCAACGGCACGCAAGGAGGCTGGGATCTCTCCAAATCTCCTCTCACCAGCTCTATTACGGACCCCGCAATCATCGCTCGTATTCAGTCGTTGTCAGACTACCTTGCGGGCGACGTATTCACGTCGCAGATTACCCTGGGCAACCCTGAGCGTCTCGTCTATGTCCATACTTTTTCGGGATTCGCGCAGGATTCATATCAATTCACGCCAAAACTTAATGTGAACCTGGGAGTACGTTGGGATTTTGAGGGACCGCTGCACGATGGCAAGAAGGACCTTTCGGTCTTTCGTCCGGCTCTCGGCGGGATAGTGTTTCAGGGCGCAGGAGTCTCCTCGGTATACGATCCGACTTACACGGATTTCTCCCCTCGCGTCGGATTGTCTTACCAGGCAACAGCTCATACAGTTGTGCGCGCCGGAGCAGGAATTTATTACGACACGCCCAATATCAACCCATTCCTGGACAATCGTCCGGGCAACAATGCGCCTAACGGATTGGAAGGAAATCCGGCTGGCCCAAGCCCGGTGTTCTCAATTACCGCCGCCCCGCAGCCGGGTCAACTTCTGACATGGCAGCCTGGAGTCGATATTTTTGGCTCAGCGTCGGCGCCTTCCTGCAATCCGACCAACCCGTGCGGGGTGTTTTCTGTCCAGAAGAGTTTTCAGCCGTCGAACAATATCAACTACAACATGCAGATTGAGCAGTCGTTCGGACCCAAAGTGATTACTCAACTTGGATATGTGGGCAGCGAAGGTCGCCACCTGCTTTCCATCATCGACCTTAATCAAAGCCAACCGAACGCAATCGGCGTGGATCAGACTTCCCGCCCATACTACGGCGCTTTCCCGCAGTACGGCAACATCAACGAGATTCAGAGCATCGGAAACTCAAACTACAATTCGCTTCAGGCCACTCTACGCGCCAGCAACTATCACCACGTCACGGCGCAGGCTGCTTACACGTGGTCCCACTCTTTCGACAATGTGACTGCTTATCGAGGCGCTCTTCCGCAGGACAGCAGAAACTTCAAGGGAGATTACGGTCAAAGCGATTTCGACAATCGTCATACGCTGGTTGGCGAATTGTCTTACGAAGTGCCCGGGCTCGAAGGACACAAGGCAATCACCGGAGGTTGGCAGTTCAACAGCGTGATGGCCTTCCATACGGGCATGCCGTTTACAGTTCTCACCGATGATCAAACCGACAACACTAGCGAAGGCAATCAGCGGGCTAATCAAGTCCTCCCCAATCCCTACGCCGGGTTCAAGCAGCAAAAGGTTGGAGCCAACTGGCTTAATCCAGCAGCCTTTGCCGATCCTCCCGCCGGGACGTGGGGCACGTCACGTCGCAATGGGTACACCGCTCCAGGATTTGGCGATGTTGACTTCTCAGTCTTCAAAAACACTAAGATCGGCGAACGCATCAACACACAATTCCGTGTGGAGTTCTACAACATCTACAATCGGACAAACTTCGCTCCGCCGCTTGGCGGAGGCAATGGTGCCTACAACCCCAACACCGCCACCATTAGTACGATGCAACTCTATGACACCATCGGCGATTTCAACGGCGCGCCTGGGATTGGGTCGGGTGAACCCTTCAATACGCAATTGGCTTTGAAGGTCACGTTCTAACCATCAAGCAACTAGGCCTACACGACAACGACGGCGTCCGAACAAGCGGGCGCCGTCGTTTGTTTTGGGCATCGCGAACTCGGCTAGCCAACAGCAAAAAGCCTCGACGGTCTGTCGAGGCTTTCGCTGTTTGCGATGGGTATGTACGTTAGGAAAGATGCGTAAAAGGTCGCTCCCGAAGCTTGCGCGGCAATGGTGGAAGCACAAGGCCAGCGGTATTGCTGCTGATGACTTCCTTAAAAGCTTTGCGGAACGCCATCATCTCTTCCGGTGTCCCAACGGTGATGCGCACCTGCGTCGGCCACGCCGGCCAGATACGGCCGATGTAAATGTCCTTCGCCGCCATGCCGGCCATTACCTCTCTGCCGGGTCGTTTCACATCCAGCATGAAGCAATTGCTCTCGGACGGCGTGACGCCGAAGCCCTGGCTCTTGAGCCATGCAAGATTTTCGCGGCGGATGTCGCCGATGTGTTTCTTGCGTGTGGGCACCAGATCTTTGTCGAGCAAGCTGGCTTTGGCTGCGGCCAGGGCGGTGATGGGAAGAGAGTTTTGGCCGCCGAACTTACTTATTTTTTCGAGCAACTCAGGACGGCCGACGGCCAAACCCATGCGAATGCCGGCCATGCCGTAGAGCTTAGAGAAGGTGCGCAACACGATGACGTCTTTGCCTTCCTTCACAAAGTCGAGAGACGAGGGGGCGTCGGAGAGATGAATGTAGGCTTCATCGATCAGCAGGATTGTTCCCTTGGGGGCATTGGCTACGGCGTATTCAATATCGCTGCGCGTGGTGAGCGTGCCGGTGGGGTTGTTGGGATTGCAGATGTAAATCACGCCGGCGTTGGATGAGGCGGCAAGCATTGCCTTGATGTCATGCGTGGCCGCGCCCTTGGGGTCGGCGAGAGGAACTTTGAGCACCGAGGAGCCCGATATTTTCGCTGCCCACATGGGCGCTTCATAGCCCGGGTCGGCGATGACCAAGGGCTTGCTCTGATCGGTGAACGCGAGCACGGTGTAATGCAAAGGCTCACTGGAACCTGCGTACGGCATCACCGAGGCGGGGTCCAGCCCTTCTATTTTGGCGAAGGTCTCGGCCAGGTCTTGCTCAAGATTGAACAGATAGCGTCCGCCCCGGGGAAGAATGTCAGTCATCGCCTGGCGCGCACCTTCCGACGGTCCAAGCGGATTCTCATTCGCGTCGATGTGAATGCCTTTGTTGGGGTCGGCGAACTTGGGACGGTCGGCGAAGGCCAGATGCGCCTCGGTCAGAATGGGCATGGTGGCCAACGCGGACGCGCCGGCAGCGAGGCGAAAGAAGTTGCGGCGCGAAAAGCCTGTAGGAGCTATAGGATCGACAGTCGGATACATCGGCACGACTCCTTTAGGTGGTGATTGAGCGAGGAATATCTGTAGCGAAAGCGGACTTGGGAAATGCCCGGGACTTACGCGAACCAGAAGAGGGGAGGAATGGTTCCATGCTTCAAGGTATCGCTGAAATGGTATGGAAACAAGCACGAAATGCAGCCTTGGCAGGTTTACTTGTTGGATCGGCATGTGCGCTTTCGCTGATACGCCTGCAGCGCTTTCTCTGCTACGCTTGCAGCACTTTCTTTGATACGCTTCCAGCAAGCGTCAGGGGCGCATCCGGTCCGCGGAAAGGGCTCAAAGCCCACCTCAAGGTAGATCTCCATTTACACCTTCTTTCAGCCCGAATCGCGGACAGCGGGCGCAGCAATGAAAGGAGGCCGCATGGCTCGCGAATCATCGGACTCTCCGCGACAACTCCCCGAACGCCCTAACCTGCGTTACTTGAAGGACCAAGCGAAAGGCTTGTTGAAGGCCGGCAGAGCCGCATCAGTGAGCGAGGCTCAACGTACGGTCGCACGCTTTTACGGCTTTGCCAACTGGCCCAAGCTGAAGGCGTACATTGAGGCGCACGGGGCGATGAATGAAATTGCAGCACTGAAGCAGGCGATCGACAGCAATGATCTCGTTGGTGTGAAGCTCTTGATGACACGCAACCCCGCGCTTCATCATGCGCCCATCGGCTACAACAAGAACGGCCCTCTGACTTGGGTGGCCGAATGCCGCGTGCCGTGGGAGGCTCCCAGTGCGGTGCGATTGGCGATGGCGCAGTGGATGATCGACCACGGTTCGGATCTGCACCAGGGCGGCGATGGCCCGCTGATGCGTGCGGCGCTGGTTGCCGATCGTATTCCCATGATGGAGCTACTCGTCCGGAATGGGGCCAATGTGAACGCGGAATGGAATGGACATTTCCCCATTATTTTTGCGCCGTGCGAAACAGTGCAGCCGAGGGCGCTGCAGTGGCTGCTCGAACACGGAGCAGATCCCAACTGCTCAAAGCCGGGGCGCAAACATCCCGAGACGGCTCTCGATTATGTGATTGGCACTTACTCGCGCTCTGCGGAGCTTGGCGAATGCATCGATCTGCTAATGAATGCTGGTTGCACAACAAAGCGCGACCTGCCTGCTGTACTTGAGCTACTGCGCGGGCGGCTCGATCGGTTTGTCGAACATCTTGATCGGGACGCGTCGTTGATGAGCAGGCGTTTTGGCGAGTTGGATTTTGGCAACACCGCTTACCGGAGGATGCTGCTGCGTGAATCGACTCTGCTGCACGTCGCCGCGGAATATGGAAATGTCGAGGCGGCAAGAATCCTGCTGGAGAAGGGGGCCGACATCAACGCACGCGCCGAACTGGATGAGGCGGGCGTGGGCGGGCAGACAGCCGTCTTTCATGCAGCGTCGCAATTGTACGACTATGGCTTGCCGGTGCTTGAGTTTCTAGTGCAGCGCGGCGCAGATCTCTCCATCCGCGCCAAATTACCCGGACATTATGAGCGCCCTGATGAATTGGTGGAGTGTACGGCGCTGGGGTATGCGGAGATGTTTCCCGGCGGACCAAGTAAAACGATTTCGTTGCTGAGAAGTTTGGGTGCTCCCTCGTAGCCAGCGTAAAGCAGGAACGCGTGCGTATTGCGGGCGTTGCAGCTTGTGTTAGACTCCGTGCGGAAAAAGGTTACATATTCTTCGCTTCTCTGTGCGCGAAACGCTGGTCGCGGTTGCTGCTTGATGGTTGATGTACAGCCTACAGCTTTTTCACCCAAGACGCTTGACAACTTGTGCAGTAAACCCATTTACTTAGGGCGAACGTCCATACAACTTGCGGATGTATCAACCCCAATTCAAGGTGACTCGATGCTTGGTTTGATACCAGCGTTAATGGTGGCCGGTTTAAGAAACTCGGCCGCAACTTTCCTCGCCCTCAGTTCTCCATCGCTGGCGCACTTGAGCCCGCTCGACATCGCTGTCATCGCGATCTATTTCGTGATGGTGATCTGGATCGGCTTCTACCTCAAAGGGCAGGCGAATACGAGCGAAGAGTTTTTCATGGCCGGGCGCGAAATGACGGCTTGGATCGCGGGTCTGAGCTTCGTCTCCGCAAACCTGGGTTCGCTGGAACTGATGGGCTGGGCTGGTTCTGCATATCAGTACGGCATTCTGGCGGCACATTGGTACTGGATTGGCGCGATTCCGGCGATGCTTTTCCTGGGCATGGTGATGATGCCCTTCTATTACGTTTGTAAGACGCACTCCGTGCCGGGGTATCTCAAGCTTCGTTACGGACAGGGCGCCAGCGTGGTGGCGGCATTTTCGTTTGCGTTTATGACCGTGCTGATGAGCGGCGTGAACATGTTTGCGATGGCGGAAGTGATGAAGGTGGTGTTGGGTTGGGACCTGAACTTCTCCATCATTGTTTCGTCGCTGGCGGTTGCTGCGTACGTGGCACTGGGCGGGTTGCGTTCGGCAATCTTCAATGAAGTTTTGCAGTTTGTGCTTATCTGGGGAGGCGCCTTGCTGGTGCCAATTCTCGGATTGATTGAGGCTGGCGGCTGGACAGGTCTCAAGGCGAAAATCGCCCATAACATTGCTAACGGCGCGATTCCAGCCGGTGACTATACACATATGTGGCGAAGCATGGGCCACTTCTCCGACAACCCAATGGGCATTCACTGGACCGGTATCGTGTTTGGTCTTGGATTTGCAATCAGCTTTGGGTATTGGACAACGGACTTCCTGGTTGTGCAGAGGGTACTAGCCGCGAACAGCCTGCGATCTGCGCGCATGGCTCCGGTGATTGGATCTTTCTTTAAAATGGCAGTTCCGTTCATCGTCATTTTGCCTGGTTTGCTGGGACTGGTAGTGCTGCAAAATGCCGACGGTAGCCTGATGAAGCTGGTGGGCGAGAACGTAGTCGCGGCGCATCCTGGCGCGGGCTTACACAGCTACAACGAAGTGCAGCCGCTGATGCTGGTTCGCTATTGCAGTCCTGGTCTACTAGGGTTGGGCATTACCGCTTTAATCGCGGGATTTATGAGTGGCATGGCCGGCAACGTCAGCGCTTTCTCTGCGGTGTGGACGTACGACATTTATCAGCCGCTGATTGTGAAAAAGGCGCGCGATGAGCACTATGTCGCGGTAGGTCGCTGGGCAACGATCTTAGGCGTAGTGATCTCGATTGGCGCCGCGTACCTGGTCATGAATGCCAAAGGCATTATGGACTATGTGCAGGCGCTGTTCAGCTTCTTTATCTCGCCGCTGCTGGGCGCTGTGCTGATGGGTATGTTCTGGAAGCGCGCCACCAAGGCCGGCGGATTCTGGGGTTTACTCATGGGCACGTTGACGTCGATAGGGTTGTGGGCGTGGGTCAAGATTGATCCATCCGCGCTGCGCTATGTGGCGATTTCTCCAGACGCAAAAGACATGGCAGAGAACATGTACCGCGCCCTGTGGTCGGTCAGCGTATCCGTCATCGTCGTATTCGTGGTCAGCATGTTTGGCAAGGCCCGCCCCATCGAGGAATTGGACGGGTTGGTCTACGGCGCTACCAAGATTCCTGTGGAAGAGCCGGTGCCGCTCTATAAAAACGAATATTTCTGGCTGGTGATCGCCATCATCGGCTTTCTCGGGCTCAACATCATGTTCTGGTAAGGGAGGTCATGCATGCATTCCTCGAGCATTTCTATCTGGTTTTTCATTGGTGTTCTTCTCACTATTTATGGTGCGATGATTTTTGGCTATGGCTTGTTCGAACTGATTACGGGGCATACCGCCAATGTGATCCTGGCCAACCTGCATGCCCCCGTCTGGTGGGGCGCAATTATGCTGGCACTCGGCCTTTTTTACGGCTTGCGATTCCGCCCGGGACGCAACGATTAAGTTTTTGCACGCAGTTACAAGGAGCATGAATCAATGGCTGCACAACGAACGATGACATTTGGAGTAGTAGTAGGGAATCGCGGCTTTTTTCCCGATCACTTGGCCAAGACTGGCCGTGAAGAAATCATTTCCGTGCTTGAGGCAGCGGGCGCACGTGCGATCGTGCTGAGCCCAGAAGAGTCAAAATATGGCGCAGTAGAAACCTACGACGAATCGATGCGCTGCGCTGAGCTTTTCAAGAAGCATGCGGAAGAGATCGACGGCATTATCGTGACGCTGCCTAACTTTGGCGAAGAGCGCGGCATTGTCGATGCCATCCGGCTCTCAGGGCTCAAGGTGCCAGTGCTCGTGCAGGCGACGCCTGACCGCGCTGACGCGATGACCATTGCCACGCGCCGCGACAGCTTTTGCGGCAAGATGAGCGCATGTAACAACATGATGCAGTACGGCATTAATTACTCTCTGACGACACTGCATACCGAGAGCTTGAAGTCCGATGAATTCAAAGCCGATTTGGAATGGTTTTCTGCGGTCTGCCGAATCGTCAAGGGCTTGAAGAATCTGCGCATCGGCGCGATTGGCGCGCGGCCGACTGCGTTCAACACAGTCCGTTATTCCGAACGGATATTTGAGACCGCCGGCATCTCCATTGAGACGATCGACCTGTCGGAGATCTTCGGTCGGATCAATCGCATGAAAGACACAGACGATGCCGCGCAGGCGAAGCTCGCATCGATCAAAAAGTATGTGACAACGGTAGGTATTCCTGAGGAAGCCTTGCTTAAGATGTCGAAGCTGGGCGCAGTGATCGACACATGGATGAAACAGACCCACGTCACGATCAGTGCCGTGCAGTGCTGGACTTCGATGGAAGAATACTTCGGCGTGGTGCCGTGCACTGTCATGAGCATGATGAGCAACGACCTGATTCCATCGGCATGCGAAGTGGACGTGCCCGGAACCTTGAGCATGTACATGCTGGCCCTCGCCAGCGGCACGCCCTCAGCGCTGCTCGACTGGAATAACAACTACGGCACTCATCCTGACAAGTGTGTTTGTTTTCACTGCTCAAATTTGCCCAAGCATTTCTTCAAAGAAGTAAAGATGGACTACCAGGAAATCATCGCTGGGACCGTCGGCAAGCTCAATACATTTGGTACCTGCGTAGGGCGCGTGAAGGCTGGCCCGATGAGTTATGCGCGCTACTCCACCGACGACCGGCGCGGCGTGGTGCGCGGTTATACCGGTGCGGGGAAATTCACCGACGATCCGCTCGATACATTTGGCGGCGCGGGGGTAGCGGAGATTCCGCAACTGCAAAAGCTGTTGAAGTTTATCTGCCGCGAGGGATTTGAACACCACGTGGCGGCAAACTTCAGCGACGTCTCAAGGGCCATTCACGAGGCTGCGCGCTACCAGGGATGGGAAAGTCACTATCACCCTACGCTCGAGGACTAGGCGCGTATGGGTCATCTTCGGGCGTTGACGAATGCGTCGACGCCCGAATTACTTTGCATTACTTGATCTGAAGGAATCGTAATCATGAGCAGGAGAATAGGCAAAAGCCTGATAGTGGGTGGGGCCACACTGGTGACAGAGGCCGCATGGAATGCGGAGTTGGAAACCAAGCATCAGAAACTGGTGGAATGGCTTCATGCAGACAAACTGGCCGGTATACTGATTCGCCGCAATGAGAATGTAGCCTGGCTGACAGGCGGAGCGGTGGAGTTGCGCGTGCTGACTCCTGGGGAGACAGGAGTGGCGTCGCTGCTGGTGACTGCATCGGGCAAGCGCTACTACCTTACTACGGAGAACGAGGCGCCACGACTACATGATGAGGAATTCCGATTGTTGGATTTTGAGCCAGTATTGTTTCCGTGGCATGCCGATGAGACTGCGGCAATGGCTTCGAGGCTGGCTGGCGGTGCAATGGGATCGGACACGCCGGTTGCAGATTTCAAAGTCAAGAATCTTTATCCGCTGCGGGCGGCGCTGAGTGAAAGCGAGATTGCACGTTATCGCTGGCTGGGCGAGCAAACCGCTGCTGCGACGGTGGAGTCGCTGCATGAGGTTGAGCCCGGGTTGAGCGAGTACGACCTTGAAGCGATCACTGCAGCTAACCTGTTGCGCCGCGGAATTTTGCCATCGGTTTATCTTTTCGCGGTGGACGAGCGCATCATGAAATACAAACACGCAGTCGCGCGCGGCGCAAGGCTGAAGCAGTACGGCATGTTAAATCTTTGTTCGCGCAAATGGGGACTCGCAATTTCAATCACTCGCTTTGTCCATTTCGGCGAGGTGCCGACAGAGCTTGCAGGGCGCTTCAAATCAGCTGCGCAAGTCAATGCGACCCTTCTCGATGCAACTCGGACGGGCGCTACTTCAGCGGAACTGTTTCGTGCAGCAAAGGAGGCGTATGCGGCCGAAGGGTTTCCAGGCGAAGAACGGTTTCACCACCAAGGCGGTGCCACCGGCTATGGTGAACGCGAATGGTTGGCCACGCCTAACGGCACGGAGGTGGTCGTGAACAACCAAGCGTTCGCTTGGAACCCCAGCATTCGCGGAGGCAAGGCAGAGGATACCGTGCTGCTGCGGGATGGCGTAATCGAGTGGCTTACCGCTACGCCCGAGCTTCCCGTAATCAACGCCGTAGTCGGTGGTAAAACGTATCCAGCGGCAGATGTACTGGTGAAAAGCTAAAGGAGGGACCTTGACTAGGGCTCAAGAACGTCTGTCGGCTGCAGGGTCAGGCGCGCGGTCAGCACGACCAGGGCGGCCCACAACACATCGGCGCCGAGCAGATGCGCAACTTGAAGCCATAGCGGCGCGAGCAGCACGACATCGAGAACGCCGAGCACATACTGTGCCGCGAGCAGCAGCAGGATCAGGGCTGAGAGGTTTCGATTGTCCCAAATTGCTGTACGTCGTGCGGCACGCACCAGAAGCCAGATGAGAATGATGCTGGCGAAGAATGCAATGGTCGGATGCGTCCAGCGCCAGCGCACCAGCCACCCGCTTGTCGCCGAGAAATCCTCTTGAAGCGCTGAACCGAGCGAGGTCGCAGGAAAGAGCGTGTCGCCGAGTGCGGCGAGGGAGCCGGTCACGCCTACAATTAGAACAACGACTACGCTGACCAATGCTCCCAGGGGTGTAACGAGGCGAATCGTGCTTCCCAGATATCCATGCTTGCGGCTCAGAAGATGTGCGGTGAGCGTGAGTGCGGCCAGCAGCAGCAATGTGTTGGTCAGATGCAGCGCGAGATATGGTGCGCGCAACGGCGATTGGCTTTGAGCGGTGAGGCCAAGCTTGACGAGCAAGGCGCCTAGAATGGCCTCGATCAGCGTGAAACCGACCGTGGCTGCGGCGGCTGCGCGCGCCAGGTGCCCGCGCACAGTTCCGGCAAACGTCCACACCAGCAAGCCAACGGCCGAGAAGAATGAAATGCCGCTGGTGATGCGGTGGGTGAACTCGATCATCGTGTTGGCGTTGGCAGAGTGCTGCAAGACTGTGCCGTTGCACAGGGGCCAGTGGTTGCCGCATCCGGCGCCCGCGCCCGTAGCGCGCACCAGCGTGCCCCACAAAATTACCGCGATGAAGTAGACAAGGATGGCCCAGGCAAAGCGGCGCAAAGCAGGGGAGGGCAAGCGTTGCAAATCAACTTGAGTGGTCGCGGCATGCATGAATCAAAACTCCATTGCGAACTATTCAGTGTAAAGCATGCGGCTCAGGCGCGCGGTTGCAAGCGCGAGGCTATTTTCCTATATTGGCCAAGTTATTTGCTCAACAAACGCACAACATGATTCACAATAATCAGGTCTTCGGCGGGCGGAATCACGCGCACTTTGACCTGGGAGTTTTCCGCAGAGATGACAGCCTTGCCGCGAACGTTATTGCGCGTCGCGTCGAGTACGATGCCGAGCGCGCCCAGCCCTGCGCAGATTTCCGCGCGCGAGTCCATATCATTCTCGCCGATGCCGCCGGTGAATACCAGCATGTCGAGACCATTCAATTCGGCTACAAAACTTCCGATCCACTTGGCGATGGTCCAAGTGAATTTGTCGACAGCCAGCCGAGCCTTGGCGTTGCCCGTCTTGATTGCGTCGCGCAGATCGCGCATGTCGTTTGAGAGTTCGCTGACGCCAAGTAGTCCAGCCTTCTTGCTGGCCACAGTTTCAAGCTTATCGGCTGCTTCTGTCGAGTTCGGTGTCGTCTCGGCAATTTTGCGCAGGATGAAAAGCAGAACCCCGGGATCGATGTCGCCGGTGCGGGTACCGCTGATGATGCCGCCCGTGGGCGTGAGACCCATCGATGTATCAAGACACTCGCTATTGCGGATGGCGGAAATGGAAGCGCCATTACCAAGATGCGCGACGATCAGCTTCTGAGGGACGTCTGGCTGCAACTGGTAAACGATCGATTCATAAGAAATACCGTGGGCCCCATAACGCCGCACTCCCATCTCGGCATATTCAGAGGGGATTGGCATGTGCCGGGCCACTTCAGGCATGGTGCGATGAAAATAGGTGTCGAGAATAACGAAGTTTGGAATGCTGGGAAAAAGACGCAGTGCCTCACGCATGATGTAGACAGCGATGGGGGTGTGCAGCGGCGCAAAGGCTGTATATTTCTCCATTTCGTCTATCAACTCGGGCGTGATGCGCTGGTTGTCTTGCACGGTCGGGCCGCCAGAGACCATACGATGGCCAATGGCGACAGGTGCAGGGAAGTCCCCCGAGTGCAAAGCGTCTGCTACAAGTGCAAAAGCCACGGCACGCGTGGGCAGAGCAGGAGTTTGATCGACAAGCTTTTTGCCTGCTGCATCCTTGATCCAGAATGTTCCAAGATCGGTGCCGATGCCGTCCACCGCGCCCTCGTGAAGCTTGAGGCGCTGTCCATCGGCCGCTTCATACACAGAAAATTTGATGGAAGAAGAGCCGCTGTTCAAAACCAAAATAGGCAAAGAAGACATGAGTACAAAAGCTCCTGAGTTTCATAAAGACTGCAAGTTAATGTGTACTAGTTGATAAGTCAGCGAGTGAGGCCAGTTAGTTCTGCGTCCAGCGCCAATCGCGGATTTCAGGAAGATCGTCGCCGTTTTCGGCAACATAAATGTGGTGGCGCTGGATCGCTTCTGAGTACCACTGCTGGGTGCCATCGACTTGCGCAGCCAATCGCGGCACGCGGGTAATCGCGTCGAGCGTCAGTTGGAAACGGTCAATGTTATTGAGTACGCACATGTCAAAGGGCGTAGTTGTTGTGCCCTCTTCCTTGTACCCGCGCACATGAATGTTGTCGTGGTTATGACGCCTATACGTGAGGCGGTGAATGCACCATGGATATCCGTGGAACGCGAAGATCACGGGTACGCCGACCGGGAAAATGCTATCGAAGTCCTCGTCCGGCAGACCGTGCGGATGTTCAGATTGCGGCTGCAGGGCCATGAGGTCGACAACGTTGACGACGCGAATGCGCAGGTCAGGAGCCTGCTCATGCAGCAGGTTTACGGCGGCCAGCGTTTCCATCGTGGGCACGTCGCCACAGCAGGCCATCACCACATCTGGATTGCCGTCGTCGTTCGACGCCCACGTCCACACGCCAAGGCCGGTAGTGCAGTGAGCGACCGCCTCGTCGATTGTCAGCCATTGCGGCGCGGGCTGCTTGCCGGCAACGATGAGGTTGATGTAGTTCTTGCTGCGCAGGCAGTGGTCGCTGACCGACAAGAGTGTGTTGGCGTCGGGCGGAAGATAGATGCGCACCACATCGGCTTTCTTGTTGAGCAAGTGGTCGATGAAGCCGGGGTCCTGATGCGAAAATCCATTGTGATCCTGCCGCCATACCAGTGAACTCAGGAGATAGTTAAGCGATGCGATAGGCTTGCGCCATGGAATCTGTCGCGTAACCTTGAGCCACTTGGCGTGCTGATTGACCATGGAATCGATGATGTGAATGAACGCCTCGTAGCAACTAAAAAAGCCATGACGGCCAGTGAGCAGGTAACCCTCAAGCCAGCCCTGGCACATGTGCTCGCTCAAAATCTCCATCACGCGGCCGGTCTGCGAGAGGTTTTCGTCGATCGGGAGCGTGGATTCCATCCAGGTCTTGCCGGTTCCCGTAATCACATCCCCGAGTCGATTGCTGGCAGTCTCATCTGGACCGAACACGCGGAAATTTTTCTCTGCCTTGTTGGCTTCCATCACCGCGTGCAGCAACTGGCCTAGGAATCGAGCCGACTCAGCCTGCACTTGACCGCGCCCTTCAATCTTCACCGCAAAATCACGGAAGTTCGGTATTTTGAGCGGCTGTAGTAACAGGCCGCCGTTGGCATGCGCATTCATACCCATGCGTCGCCGGCCTTTAGGTGCAATCGCAGCGAGTTCGGCGCGGAATCCACCTTTCTCATCGAATAGCTCTTCGGGTTTGTAGCTGCGCATCCACTCTTCGAGCAGGCGCAGGTGTTCCGGCTTTTCGCGCAGTTCAGCGAACGGTACCTGGTGGGCGCGCCAGGTATTTTCAACCGGCTTGCCATCGACAAATTTAGGTCCAGTCCAACCCTTGGGCGTGCGCATGATGAGCATTGGCCAGGCGGGTCGCTGGGTCGAGCCTTCCTCGCGCGCTGCTTTTTGGATGGCTGCGATGCGATCGAAAATAGTCTCGAATATCGCGGCCGCCTGCTGATGCATGGTGGCGGGATTATCGCCCTCGAGCGTGAAGGGCTCGTAGCCGTAGCCGCGCATCAAGTCCTCCAGTTCCGCATGCGGGATGCGCGCGAGCACTGTAGGGTTGGCGATCTTGTAGCCATTTAAATGAAGAATAGGAAGCACTGCGCCATCAGTCGCGGGGTTTAGAAATTTGTTGGAGTGCCAACTGGTGGCGAGAGGACCTGTTTCAGCTTCGCCATCGCCGACTACGCAAGCCACTATCAGATTGGGGTTGTCGAATGCAGCGCCGTACGCGTGCACCAGCGAGTAGCCCAGCTCGCCGCCTTCGTGGATTGAGCCCGGAGTTTCCGGCGCGACGTGGCTGGGAATTCCATAAGGCCAACTGAATTGGCGGAAGAGGCGTTTGATGCCGTCCTTATTCTGCTCGATGTGCGGGTACATCTCGCTATAGGAACCTTCGAGATAGGTGTTCGCCACCAGACCCGGACCGCCGTGGCCGGGGCCAATGATGTAAAGCATGTCGATATTGCGTGTGCGAATGATTCGATTCCAGTGCACATAGAGAAAATTGAGGCCGGGCGTCGTACCCCAATGGCCGAGCAGGCGCGGTTTGACGTCGTCGATGGTAAGCGGGCGCTCAAGCAGAGGATTGTCCTTGAGATAAATCTGTCCGACGGAGAGGTAATTGGCTGCACGCCAGTAAGCGTTCATTTTCTCAAGTTCTTCGGTGCTAAGCGGCCCAGTAGGTGCATCCACTGTTTTTGTCGATTCGATCGCCGTTACGTCGCTCATAGTGAACCTCGGATGGAAATTGCGGGAATTTTCAGCCTAGCAGGTGATGGTTACCGTCTTGCGTGACTGATGTCACAGGGAGGGTTGTCGGGGTCATACAATTGACCTGCTGCAGCGCAGCATGATTATGAGCCCGATTCTCGATCGCGCGCCGTTCCATTTGGTCTAGACAAGGAACGCAATTTAGAAACACGCCTCGGCTCTGCTGCGGAGCCTCTTGCAAAGTCTGCTCGTATTCCTATTCTGAACCCAGAGCGTGCGCATTGTGTTAAAAGTAGCGCTTGAGTTTTAGAATGCGCGCCTCAAATCCATACCAAAGGGCGGTAGCAAACAGAGTCGAAACTGCCAATCGAAATGCAACGACGGCAAGATTGCCGGCGATGGCGTAGCGATCCATGCGCGCGTCAAACCAGCCGAAGTAGACAAAAACCATGATGTGAATCATGTAGAGGCCGTAGCTGATGCGCCCATAGAAAGCCAGCGGCCCGCGGCGGAGGACAGCATTCAGAGGATTGCGTGCACCGGTCGACGCGATAGAAGCCAGCACTGCGCCTGCAAATCCGATAGTGAGCACCGAATCTAAAAACGCGGTTCCGCCCGCCAGGGTGGCGGCGAGCCCAAACCCGATGGGCATGGCGGCCAGGCCGAGGATGGCGAACGTGCGGCGGCTGATCGGCAGGGTGTATAGACCGAGCGCAAGCAGGCTGCCCATAGCGATGCCATCGATGTGCGTAAGCGTGTGCGTCGGTGTGATCCACGCGAAGTGGCTGCGGCGAAACAGGGGAGCAATGATAAGCGCGCAGAATAATAAGGTTGCCAGCATCCACGGCTTGCGCAGAAATCGCACCAGCGGAGCCCAAAGGAAGTAGTACTGCTCCTCGATGGCCAGTGACCACGTTGGGCCTATGACAGGCGGGAGAGCGAGATGAAAAAGGTTTTGCATAAAAAGGACATAGGCCCACCAGGGCGCGGTTTTGATTGCGTCCTGAACAGAGGGCCCGATGAACCATGGTGCGTTCAGATAGCAGAGCGTCAGAACCAGTACGTAGACGGGCCAGATGCGCAGAGCGCGGCGGCCATAAAAATTGCGAAAGTAATGGGGCTGGTTGCGCACCTCAAGCAGGATCGAGGTGATGAGAAATCCTGAGAGCACAAAGAAGAGGTTGACACCCGCCCATCCCCAGAGAGAAGCGTAATAAACGCGCGTGCCGATGAGACGCGGGTGGCAGTGATAGACAACGACGGATAGGACGGCAAGCCCTCGCAATCCCTGAAGTTCGGGGATGTAGGAGGGCAGCCAGGATGGACGCTGGATTAGCAAGATGGATGAGTTAGCGGGCTAGCAATGTTTACGCATTAATTTCTTCAGCGAGTTAGAAGTGACGCGATTGGTGCTCTTCAATGTCGTGTTGCCAAGTGGTGAATTATCCGGCGGCTAATTGTTTAGCGCGCTCCGTGGCACGCATCACAGCCTTGATGAGAGTCACGCGGAGGCCGCCTTTTTCAAGCTCGAGAATGCCGTCGATGGTGCATCCGGCGGGGGTGGTGACAGCATCCTTGAGCAGGGCGGGATGATAGCCGGTTTCAAGCACCATTTTGGCGGCGCCGAATGTAGTTTGTGCGGCGAGCTGCGTGGCCGTGTCGCGAGGCAGGCCGACTTTAACTCCCGCTTCAGCCAGAGCCTCGATGATGATGTAAATGTAGGCCGGCCCTGATGCGGAGAGGCCGGTAACAGCGTCCATGTGCTTCTCGTCGACGACCACTGTGCGGCCGACGGTTTCGAAGATACGCTGCGCCAGTTCCATCTGTTCGGCCTTGACGAATCGACCGCGGCACAAGCCGGCGGCGCCGGCGCCGAGGGCGGAGGGTGTGTTGGGCATGGCGCGGATGACGGAGATGTCAATGCCTGCCGCATCTTCGATGGCGCTGGTCTTAACCGACGCTGCGAACGACACGATGGTCTTTGCCATGGTCAATGCAGGGCGAATTTCGGCGACGAGATCCGGAACCTGGAAAGGCTTGACGCCGAGCAGAATCAAGTCTGCCTGCCGCGCCGCTGCAAGGTTGTCGGTGCTCACATCGACGCCCCACTGCGTACTCAGAGCAACGGCTCGCTCGGCGTGGGCGACTGTCGCGTGGATCTGGTCGGGAGCGAACAGGTTTTGCTTGAGGAAGGCCTGCAGCAAAATGCCGCCCATCTTGCCTGCGCCTAGAACAGCGACGCGGATGTGGGGCAGTTGCGCGGGTACTTCGGTGGCCTCAACGGCAATCTCCGCCATGTTGTTCCTCGTCTTGAATGGAGTGATAGTTCTATTATCAAGGATACTCGCATTGCCACGCCGCTGCTGAACTCAGCGCAATTCGGAGGGCATCACGGACATGGCCAAAACACGAAAACCTTCGCCCGTTTCGGAAAGCGACGAAAGGAGGGTGGATTGCAGGTTTGAGAGCCTGGTCGAGGGTTTGGCGCTTGACCCGGCATTCGCCGCAGTTGTAGCCGAGTATCGCGCGAGAAAAGTAACTGTTAGCGGCAAGTTCGGTTCGAATGGTCTGAAGGTAAAAGGGAAGCTGTTTGCGCTCGGCACCCAGGGAACCCTGGTTGTTAAATTGCCAAAGCAGCGAGTTTCCGCGCTGGTGGACGCGGGCAAGGGAGAATTCTTCAATCCCGGGCACGGCCGGCTCATGAAGGAATGGATTATGCTTCGCGTGCACGAGCGAGAGTGGCCCGCACTGACGCGGGAAGCTTGCTCATTCGTGAGTGCCGCCGCGCAGGTCTGAGGCCGCCACCTGGGCGCAACAGGTGAACTATTTCTGACTTGCGATCCATGCGGTGATGCGCTGATCGAGGACGTCCAATGGCATTGCTCCCCCATCGAGCACCTGGTCGTGGAAGGCGCGAATATCGAACTTGTTGCCTAGAGCCTTCCTGGCTTTATCGCGTAACTCCAGTATCTTGAGCTGACCGATTTTGTAGGCCAACGCCTGACTCGGCCAGGCGATGTAGCGATCCACTTCAGCTTGAACGTCGGTCTCGTCGATGGCCGAGTGGTCATGAAAGAAATCGACCATCTGCGCGCGGGTCCAATGCTTCGAGTGCACGCCGGTATCGACGACCAGGCGAATGGCGCGCCAGATGTCGCCCTCAAGACGGCCGTAATCGGAATACGGATCCTGATATAGCCCCACGTCTTTGCCGAGTCGCTCGGCATAGAGGCCCCAGCCTTCGCTGTAGGCTGTGTAGTCCTCAAATTTGCGGAACTCTGGCACCCCTTGCAGTTCCTGTGATATTGAGATCTGCAGGTGATGGCCGGGAAGTCCTTCGTGGTAAGCGATCGACTCGACGTTATACAGGTTGCGATCAGAGGCGTTGTAGGTGTCAATGAAGAGGCGACCGGGGCGGCTCCCATCGGGCGTGCCGGCTTCGTAGTATGCGGTTGCCGAGGTCTTCTCCATATAGTCCGGCACAGGGACGACCTCAAACGGGGCTTTGGGCAGCCGCCCAAACAGCGATGGAAGTTTTGCCTGCATGGGGGTCAAATATCCCCGATAGGCGTCGAGCAGTGCATCACGCGAAACGGGCTTGAGCTTGGGATTGGTCTTGAGACTCGCCTCGAAGCTCTTCAAATCCTTGAAGCCAAGTCTTTGCGCGATGACAAGCATCTCGGCCTGATCCTTTTTGACCTCATCGAGACCGACCTGGTGAATCTGCTCCGCAGTAAAATCAGTTGTCGTTGTTTGGCGAATGAGGTACTGATAGTACTTTGCGCCGTCGGGCAGCGCCGAAATGCCAGGCTCTACCCGGCCGGCGGGAACATAGCTGACCTCAAGGAATCGCTCAAAACGCAAATAGGCCGGCAGCACTTGTTTGCCGATGGCAGCCAGCGTCTCTTCCTTGATGCGAGCTTGCTCAGACGCAGATATTGAGGCAGGGAATTTCTTGAGCGGCAGAGCCAGCGGTGAGTCCTCTGGTTTTTGATGGGCTAGTTGCTTTACCTGTTCCAGCGCCTTCTCAAGAAGGTATTTGGGCGGAACACGCTTGTCCTCCATGCCAATCGACATGTTGGTGGTGACTTGGTCAAAGGCTTTGGGGATGGCGTGAAGACGAGCGATCCAGTCGTCATAGTCCTTGACTTTAGTAAAGCTAAGTTGCGTCACCAGGCGTGGATAAGAGGTGTGAATGCCGCCCATCTGGTTGATTGGCATCTCCCACTGTTTGAACTGGTCGCCCTCGAGATCGTCGGCGAAAGAGCGCACCAGCAGGTCGCGGCTGGTCTTCTCTTGATCGGTGAAGCCGGTTGGGTCGATTGACGCAAGCTGAATCATGAGGTTCTGTTCGCGGGCAAGCCAGTCTTTGTGCGCTTTTAGGGAGTAGTCGGAGATCTGGTCGTTATATCGGTCGTCACCAATCGAGGAAGCAAATTCCGGCAAGATCTTCAAGTACTGTTCCCAATAGTCGTGGAAGAGGCCATTGAGGGCTTTGCGTCGGTCTTCAACAGGACCTGCGGTAGATGCCGACGCAGCGGGCGCCTGCGGGTGCAATATGGCGACGAAGAAGGGGAACAGCAGAAGCGATGATAGAGATTTAAGGATGAAGGCTTTCAACGTGGCGGGTCCTTGGGAGTGGGATCGGGAACAATCCGAAGGCAGCACATGCCTTCCCGTTGAGTGTAGAGTACGCGGGGGTCAGCCAGTCTGAACTGCAGATCAGGTGCCCGCATTCCGGCGTGCAGGACGAGAGAATCGACCTATTGCGAAGTATGCCTTGGTCCATCAAACGGTCCATCTCGAGGTGACAGGCTGTCCCAGCATGTCGCCGCGAATCACGTGCGGGTGACGGACCGGTGCGTTATCTAAAACGCTTTGAAGGCTCATCCGAGTAAATCTGTCCGTCGCGAATATGAACGACGCGATGTGCATATTCAGCGATGTCGGGCTCGTGCGTGACGAGAACGATAGTGTTGCCCTTCGCGTGCAGCGTATCAAACAGCGCCATGATTTCAACGCCGGTTTTAGAATCCAGATTGCCGGTAGGCTCGTCAGCCAGGATGATCGACGGGCTGTTGACCAGCGCTCGTGCGATTGCAACGCGTTGCCTCTGGCCGCCCGATAGCTCGTTGGGCTTGTGATTCATTCGCGATTCAAGGCCAACGTTAATCAAGGATTGCTTGGCGCGCTCTATTCGCGCGGCCGCTGGCGTGCCATTGTAAATCAGCGGCAGTTCTACGTTGTGCAGGGAAGTGGCGCGGGACAACAGGTTAAAAGTCTGAAATACAAAGCCGATTTCCTTGTTGCGAATGCGAGCAAGTTGGTCATCGTCCAATTCGCTGACGAGCTGGCCATTGAGCCAGTATTTGCCCTTTGACGGCGTGTCGAGACAGCCGATCAGGTTCATCAGTGTCGACTTGCCAGAGCCGGATGGCCCCATGATGGCTACGTATTCGTTGACCTTCATGCGCAGGTTGACGCCGCGCAAAGCATGCACCTGCTGCTCCAAACCCATGTCGTAGGTTCGCCAAAGGTCTTCAACGACGATCATGTCGTTGTGGGACGCGGCCGATGTTTCGGTGTCGATTACGGTGCTGGTGCTGTCTAGAGCCATCCGAGTCTCATCCTTTGCTCGTCGTTGCTTGTCCGCATTATCCGCATGTTCAGCATTTCATCGCGAGCCGCGGCCCTGCAGCCCACCTAGACGCTACGTGGTAGAGGTCGGTGTCACCGGTTTTTCCGTATCCTTCTTGAGCAGTGCACCGTCTTTGAGACTACGCAGCGTCTTGTAAGGTCCTATGACGATCTCCTGGCCCTCTTTGAGGCCAGTAAGCACCTCAATGTCGGTCGAGCCGGTGATGCCTGTTTTTACCGCAACGAACTTGGCTCGCTGCTTGCCGTGAGCATCTTTCTCAATGACGTAGACGCCTTGCACGGGTGGGGCTTTTGCGGCATTCGATACGGACGCCGCTTGCACATTGCCATTGTTAGCAGGTGGGGGGGGCGTGTACACAGTCAGTGCTTGGATAGGAAGCGCCAGCACGTTCGGTTTGTGGGCCGTCGTAATCTTCGCTGTGGTTGAAAGGCCGGGACGCAATTCATCGGAAGCTTCGTCTATGGTTACAACGACCTTGAAGTCCTTTGCCTCTTCAGTCCCGGTGGTCGACTGCGAAGTGGCGACACCCGTCGAGCGCAGCAGAGCCTGATCGCCGACCAGTGTCACATGACCCTTAAAAGTCTTGCCGGGCAGTGCATCAATGCTGACTTCAGCTGGCTGACCTATCTTCACGTTCACAATGTCTGTTTCGTCGACTTTAACTTCTGCAGTAACAACGCTCATGTCCGCAATCGTCATGAACGTTGAGCCTTCAGTATTCTGGATGCCTACAACCACTGTCTCGCCTTCGCGGACTGGCTCATTGGTTACGATTCCGTCAAACGGGGCGACGGCCTTGGTAAGGTCGAGAGCATTCTGGTTGACGCGCAGATTGGCTTCGGCGGTGTGCATATGTCCGCGGGCCGAGTCAGTGTTAGCTTTAGCCTGATTTACCTGTGCCACGGCTTGTGCCACTGACGCTACATCGGTGTCGTAGGCCGCTTTCTTGGCGTCGAAATCCTGCTTGGCCATAATGCCGGCCTTGAACAAGTTTTGTGCTCGATCAAAATCGAGCTTCTTTTGCTCAAGATCGGCTTCTGCATGCTGGACATTGGCTTCGGCCGTCTTTTCCGCAGCGGTGTATGAGGAGATGTCGGTTCTGGATGCGGAGATGGTCGCTTGTTGGCCTGAAACCTGCGCCTGCTGTTGCACGTTTTCGACGGTGGCGACAAGTTGGCCTCTCTTTACATGATCTCCCTCCTTCACAAACAGGTGGGTGACCCGGCCCATCGCCGTGGCTCCGAGATTTGCAAAGGTTTTTGGCTTGATCTGGCCTGTTCCGCTCACGACCGTAGCCAAGTCCTGGCGTACTAGTTTTGCCGTCAGGACCTTGGTATAACCGGACTGCTGCTTGTATACGAAAAAGGCAACGAGACCCGAGGCCACAATCACGACAAGAACGATTAACAATATCTTTTTCATGTGCGTACGAACTCCAAGAGGTTCCAAAACTATTTTACGCAATTGCAGCTTGTGCGGTTCCCTAACTTGGTTGAATTCTTAATGGTCTCATCTGAGTCAGAGCTAAAACACCCTGGTAATTCACCGCGGAAGACCGCTAAGTGTTTGAGCTGGGTCGCTAAGCCGGGTCGCTAAACTTGATGTCGCAACGGCGTCCCGCATAGGGTGATTGTCTAAGCCACGACTGCTTGTTCAGACGTTTGACTTCCTGATATTGTCTCAGACGACTTCTTCTATCCCTTAACCGAGCCTTAATTTTCCAGGATAGAACGCAGCATGCGCGGGTTACATCCTGAGTACCATTTCGTCCAATGGCCAGAGAAGTGTGTACAGTGCCTTGCCCAGCCATCTCGGGACCCGTAGAATAAGGGATTGTAGGAGTTTCTCAACATAATGATTTTTAACGGACGTACGTTCCTTTTAGTCGCACTGGGTTGCGGCCTCGCTTACACTTCCGCGACTGGCCTTCAGGCCCAGGATTCTGCTAGCCCTTCAGCACAGGCGCGACCGTCGAGCGGCCAGGATCAAGAGCAAGATCCATTGAAAAGGGAGCGCTCCGACAAGGAAAAGTTCGCTTCTCAAAAAGCAGTTCGGCAAGAGTTGAAGACCGCCTACAAGTCCTGGCTTGATCAAGACGTGGTTTACATCATTTCGGACGAAGAGCGTAAAGCCTTTAAAAACCTAAGTAATGATGAAGAGCGCGAGTCATTCATCGAGAATTTCTGGCTTCGCCGCAATCCCAATCCCGATTCCTCAGATAATGAATTCCGCGAAGAACATTACAGGCGCATTCAATACGCCAACGATCATTACGCCGCCGGCAAACCAGGGTGGAAGACCGATCGCGGCCATATCTATATAGCCTTTGGCGCACCCGACTCGGTCGAATCGCACCCCTCCGGTGGCGCTTACCAGCGGCCTGTCGACGAAGGCGGCGGGGAGACATCGACGTTCCCCTTTGAGACCTGGCACTATCGCTATCTTGAAAGCATCGGCGAAAACATCGATCTCGAGTTCGTTGACACTTGCCAGTGCGGCGACTACCACTTCACCATCGATCGCGGTGAAAAGGACGCCTTGGCACATACCCCTGGCATGGGGCAGACCCAGTGGGAGCAGATGGGTCAGTCAAAGAAGGGCGAGCGCAACAAGGGAGGTCTAGAGAACCTGGGTAACGGGCCGCTAGCTTCATCTAGCCAAGCTAAGCAGTTTGACCGTATCGAGCTGGCAGCCAAGATTTTCGCTCCGCCACCGGTCAAGTTCAAGGACCTCGAGAACTTCATCAGCGAACACAAGTTGCTGACCGGCCCCGTCTTTCCGTTCGACGTGCGCACCGACTTTGTGAAGGTAACTACGAGCACGGTATTGGTCCCTGTCACCGTTCAGATCAAGAACCGCGATGTTACCTTTGTGACCAAAGACGGAGTTTCGAAGGGAGTTGTAAACATTCTGGGTAAAGTCACCACCATTACCCATAAAACCGTGCAAACGTTTGAAGACACGGTTGAGATCGAACAGCCAGCGGAATTGCTTGAAAAGTCGCTGGATCGCAGGTCAATCTACTGGAAGGCCATTCCGTTATTGCCTGGACTTTATCGCCTCGACATCGCAATTAAAGACGTCAATAACTCAGAACATGTAGGCATTTACGGAGCTGGGTTGAACGTCCCCACCTACCGCGACGAAAAGTTGGCTACCTCATCTCTGATTCTCGCGGACCAGATGTACGCCGTAAGTTCGCACGACATCGGTGCAGGCAGTTGCGTGATCGGGAACACACACATCTGTCCCCGAGTCACTGCCAACGCGGCCACGCCAGTGAATTATAAGCGTGGTCAGGAACTCAATTTCTGGATGCAGGTTTACAACCTGGGAATCAATGACTCAACCAAAAGCAACGACGCTAAGGTCACTTATCAGATCATCGATTCGGCTACGAACACTGTAGTTCTTGAGAAACAGATTGATCCTAAAGACCTCGGCGTACACAGCGACCAGATGACGGTAGAAAAATCTCTACCGATTGCTGGTCTTCAGCCAGGCAAATACAAGGTGACGATCAAAATAAATGACACGGTCTCAAAACAAGAGATTGCACAGTCGGCGCCCTTTGTTGTGGAATAGGGTGTGTACCGCGCGATATGGTTATTCGACGCTAGATCGAAAAACCTGCGAGGCACTTAATTCCCAGGGACTTTGCCAGGACGCCGCCGGATCACCGATACGAGTGATAATGCGCAGGCTCCAATTCGTGCTGTATGTCGCCCTGATCGCAATGGGAAGCGCTTCGCTTAACGGAGCAACCCCAGGCTCGGTCTCTGGAGTAGTGCGCGATTCAGCAGGCGTGCCGCAGATTGGGGCGGTTGTACAACTGCTCCGCCCGGACCAGAGCGTGATCACGGTCGTTTACACCAGCGGCAAAGGCACCTTCAATTTTCCCAATGTATTGCCGGGCCGTTATGCGGTCAAAGCTATGGGCACCTCCTTCCTGCCATCTCTCAGAGAAAATATTCGCGTTCACGCAAGCACGGTTGTAAACCTGACTCTGAACACCTTATTTGAGGTAATGCAGTGGTTACCGACCGAGCCGCGGGCTGCCAATGCGCAGAGCGATGATTGGGAATGGACATTGCGTTCGGCAGCAAATCGACCGCTGCTGCGCTGGCTTGAGGACGGTCCTTTGGTAGTGGTTTCAGACCGTCCCGGTTCTCGTCCTAAACTCAAAGCGCGGCTGATGGCTACCGGCCAGGAGGGCACGTTCGGTGAAAGCGGCGAACGCTTCAGCGCCACTGTCGAGGAAACTCCTTCAGACAGCCGTGAACTGCTGGCCCGCGTCGACTTCGCACCCAACACCGATGCCGGTATGGAATCGATGCTCGGCTTCCGCCAGGAACTGGGCTTTGCCGGATCAGTCCAGTCGATGGCTGCTATTTCGCTTCACCCCGAGATTGTGTCCGCAAATGCGGAGGGTCTCGAAGAAGCCGCAATGCGCACCTGGGAAACGATGGACCTGGGCGATGAATTTGAGATCGAAGCCGGTTCGCAGCAGGTGATGTCACGGTTGGGCCACAACTCCTCAAATATCGTCATGGCTGCTTTGCCGTTCGCCAGCATGGCTTGGCAGGGCGGCAACTCTACCGTCCGCTACCGTATGAGTACCGCTCCCCAAAACCGGCAGAGTAGCGATGATTCCCAACCAATCTTTTGGCTGCCCCGACTCTCCATGCGCAACGGGGAACTGACCCTGGAACGTGGTCTGCATCAAGAGATCGGATGGGAACGGCGCACTGACAATTCCGGCATGGCGTTGCTCGTTTACTCCGACCGCATACAGAGTCCGATCATTGAGGCCGCCAGACCCACACAGCTCTGGGGCAGTCCGCTCACAGGAAATGTACTATTCGATCGCTCCAGCGGCTTAATGCGCGCTCCGGGCCCTGACTTCTCGTCCGCAGGACTTGTGGCCTCAGTAGGGCACGCTCTGCCGCGTGGAAACAATGTTCGTGTCAGCTATGCCAACGGCAGTGCACTGGTGATGCCGGCTTCAACTCATCCCACCTCGCTTGCGCAATTGTTCAGCGCAGCAAGGCCGCGCCACACGCAGATGTACTCGATCGCGCTCTCGGGAACGCTCGAGGGATCGGGAACGCGTTGGCGAGCTAGTTATCGATGGCAGCCTGCGGACACCGTTACGGCAGTTGCCTCTAACGCGGTTGGCCCAATTGAACCCTATTTGAATATGCACATTCGTCAGCCCATCCGACTGCGCCGCAACGTTATTGGTGTCGAGGCAATGCTCGACATACAGAATCTGTTGGCAGAGGGCTACACACCTTTCGTACTTAATGACGGCTCGCTCCTGGTCTTCTCTCAGGACCAGCGCAGCATCGGCGGCGGTCTAGCTTTCACCTTCTAGCTCGGACTGTCCGGCGTAGGCCCACCAATGTTCGACGTGGACTCTATTTGAGCCGACCCGGCGGCGGTCCAGCTTTCACCTTCTAGCTCGACTGTCCGGCGTAAGCCCACCAATGTCCGGCGTGCACTCTCTATTTAGCCTGCCCTACGGCGGTCTAGCTGTCACCTTCCAGGTCGGCTGTCTGCGAAGGCCCACCACTGTCCGGCGTAGGCTCTCTGTTTGAGCCCACCCGGCGGCCGTTTCCTGTTTGGACGACCTTTCAGACGAAAGCCGTGTCAGTCGAGGTGTAGCGAAGCGCAACCCATGTTTTGCAGCACTTTAGAATCGCCTTGCATTGTGTTATATTTTTCTTCGGGCCGTAGTGTAGTCTCTACCCTCCCAAGCCGTGCACACCCTCCACTGCATGGCGCATCGAGACCATCCGGACGCGTAGCTCAACTGGCAGAGCATTCGGCTCTTAACCGACAGGTTGCTGGTTCGATTCCAGCCGCGTCCACCATCTAATCAACAACTTAACTAGATTCGCGCTCTGCTTGCGCTCCGTTGCTCGGGAACGCAAGCTCAGCCACCTTAAGGCGGCCGTGTTCATCTCATGCGTGACCACATCACCCTATATGTTCATGGTCGTGCGGATGTCCCCGCGCCGCATCATCTTCTGTAGTAGTGCATCGGAGTCTTCACAGCGTCTAGCCAAGAGCGATGGGTGTGCCGGAAAGCGTGCGAACTGGTATGGCCGATTCCAGCGGCTTTCGATACACGTGCCTTTACAAAGGCCGGAAGCAGTCGCTTTCACCGGTACAAATCTTGGAGATTCGAAGACGCGTTAAGTCAGGGGAGATGAAGACGACGATGCCGCTAAATATCGCGTGTCGCGACAGACGTTGTACACGGCGCTGGGTTGAAATGCAGTTTGTATGGATAATCCGATGCCTTCTACTCAAAGCTAGCAGCTACCAATTAATCAGCACACCTTGATCAAGGCAACTCTCACGCCGTCCACTTAAGCTCTCGCGAGCCTTTCTTTCATGATTCATAGCGACCAGGCTTCACCAGAAGATATGGAAGGCCGATGCAATTACTTCGGCGACAGCTGTACTCCGCTCGGATGGTGGCCGCACATCAGCAATGTTTTCGCCGGCACCATTCGCTTCCTTGCTATGTCTTCTTTTCCGCTAGATCGTTTTACGGAAAAGTAACTTTTGCAAGCGGTGCAATGTACACTGAGCCGTGTTCATTACAGGAGACATCGGCAATGACCAAAGCGGGCTCGGATCTGGACCAGATGCTGGATCTGGCGTGGGTGCGTTCGCAGTTTCCATCGCTCGAATCGCGCATAAACGGGCAGACCGCAGCCTTTTTAGACGGCCCTGCGGGTACCCAGGTGCCCAACCAGGTCATTGCCGCAATCCAAAATTACCTAATGAACTCCAACGCCAATACGCACGGAACTTTCTTGACCAGTCGGCGCAGCGACGAGATGATCGCTAACACGCGTGCGGCAATGGCGGATTTTTTCCATTGTGAGGCGTGCGAGGTTGTTTTTGGTCAGAACATGACTACCCTTACCCTTGCGTTGTCACGGTCGATTGGACGAGAGTTGGGGCCGGGCGATGAAATTCTCCTGACCACTCTCGATCATGACGCCAATTTCTCGCCCTGGAAAGCGCTTGAGGAAAAGGGAGTGGTCATTAGGGTAGCGGATATTCGCGAGGAGGACTGCACGCTCGACCTCGATGACCTGAAAAGCAAATTGAACCACCGAACGCGGCTCGTGGCCGTAGGCTATGCGTCCAACGCGGTGGGAACCATTAATCCGGTTGGAGAGATCACGCGTCTCGCCCATGCTACCGGCGCAATGATATTTATTGACGCGGTGCACTATGCCCCTCATGGTCTGATCGACGTCAAAGAGCTCGATTGCGATTTCCTGGTTTGCTCCCCGTACAAATTCTTCGGGCCGCACATGGGCACGCTCTACGGAAAGCGAGAACATTTAGAGCGACTTCAGCCCTACAAGGTACGGCCGTCTACCGATGAGAGTCCGGATCGGTGGGAAACCGGCACCCAGGCACACGAGTTGATCGCCGGGGTCGGTGCGGCAATTGAATACATCGCAGGCGTGGGCCGTCACAGTGACCGAACCGCGAAGACGCGGCGGGAAGCGCTGGCAGCAGCCTATCGCACCACGGTCGCCTACGAGCGACGTCTGCTCGCGAAGCTGATCGAGGGCTTGCAGACAATTCCGAGTGTTCGCATCTACGGAATCACTGACCCTAAGCGATTTGAGGAACGCTGCTCAACAGTCTCACTCCGCATGGGGGATCACTCCCCGAAGATGATTGCCGAATCTCTCGCCGCACAAGGCATCTTCACATGGGAGGGCAATTACTACGCCCTCAATTTGACGGAGCGCCTTCAAGTGGAACAGAAAGGCGGCATGCTGCGAATCGGCCTGGTGCATTACAACACGATGGAAGAGGTGGACCGCCTGCTCACCGCCCTGCGCGAGTTTACTTCGTTGAACTGAGCTGTAGCATCCGGCTGGGTCTGAAGATTATTGCGCGAATGATCGGTCTGTTTTTTCGGCACTGGTTCTTAGGGTTGGGTGGTCCGAGAGCAGATCCGCCTTCGACGTGACGGATTGTTAAAAAACGCTCTTGTTTTTTGGTGCTGATGAAGCTTTTCGATCGCATGTGGCTACTAGCCGGTCATCGGGTCGCGAGAAGAGTCAGTCGTGTGCATCTTTTCGCGTGGCTGCGATCTTCTTCGTCATGTCGGCAAGGGCCGTCTGGAGTGCTTTTCCCATAGGTGAGTCAAGAAAGTTTCGATAGTTGTCACTCCCCCACGCTCCGAAAGTCGTGTAGGTCGATCCGCCGAGCGCGTTATTAGCGCTGTTGCCGGTTACGCGAACGCTGAAGATCCGCTGTCCATTCGCCACATCGTAGAGCTCACCCTGCAAAGTCACCGTGGCCTTGACTCGATGCACGGTGACGTTGGCTGACTGACCTTTGATCGAGGGGATCCAGCCGCTTTTGTTTGACTCCTGAGTCTTCGCTTCGAGGACGGTACCCATAAAGACAAGATCGACGTGCTGCTCGCGGCCCAGGGCGATCGCTTTTTGGGCATCGAGTTGGTCGGCCTTTGCCCCTGCGTCAGTCGCCAGCATCCGGGGCTGCAGGTTCGTCGAGTGCACCACCTCCGACAGCATCGTGCGACCGACGTCGCTGCCGGCAGTGTTGTTGCCGGACGCCGTGGCATCGGCAAACGGCAGGATTCCGAGCTTGGTCGCGTGGGCGGTATCGCTGCTCTTCTGCGTGGATGCGGCCTGAGCTCCCGCAAGGCTGGTGACGGTGACCAGGACGAGCATCAGGAGACCATAGATGCGGCGGCGCGTGTGATCATTCGATACAGTCATGGTTCCCCCTGATAAGTCAGAAATTTCTTGGTGAGTTAGAAGTTCCGGGTGTTTCTTCATGGGAGGTCATCTCCTTGGTACGGCGTTCGATCGGTGGTCTATTCGCGCACGAGCTCCACGCGCCGATTGCGTGCCCGGCCTTCGAGAGTTTCGTTAGTGTCAACGGGACGAGAGGCGCCGTAGCCATCGGTGGCGAGGCGTTCCGGTGCGATGCTGTATTCGGTTACGAGCGCCTGTTTGACTGCGGCAGTGCGACGCTTCGACAGATCGAGATTGTAGACGTCCCCACCGATATTGTCGGTGTGGCCGCTGACCGAGAGCTTCCAGTCGGGATGGGCCTGCATCACGCGCGCGATCTCCTGCAGCACCGGCGTCGATTCCGCCTTCAACCGATCGCTGGCGAAGTCAAAATAGATGCCGTAGATCTCGACCTTCTTTTTTTCCTGCAGGTCCTGTTCCAGCTTGTCCGGCGCCGCTGTCTGTTTAGTCTGTGCCGGGTAAGTGATCTTGATGACTTGTAGTCGTGGGCCGTTGCCGAGCTTAAACGAGAGCATCAGCGGGTAGGCGGCCTGATCCAGGATGTAAAAATCATCCGCGCCATCGTCTGCGTTGCAGCGTGCGTGCAGGGCTGGCAACACGGTGCGCTCTTCGTTCAGCAGAACGGGGAAAGCGAAGAGGCCGTCGCTCGCCCGCTGCAGAATGCACTCCTGCTTGCCGGTTTGCTCAAGAGCATCGCTGCCGAGATCCTTCGAACTCATCCGTGCGATTCCAGCAAGTCCGCCGATCAGCGAAGAAACGTCGCTCGCGCCGCCGACCCGCTGAAATCTGAAATTGGTATGTCCGTTAGTCTTCAACTCAGCCAGAACGTCACGGGATGCGCTGATCGCTGTCGTCCCCGGAAAGCTGAGCGGATCATTTGTACCGAAGTGTTCGGCATAGTCGTGCGCAGACAGCAGATCCTGCGCCAGAACGGTGCGGCTGCCGTCCACCTGTTTCCGCGGTGAGTTGCTGGGAAGATCAGCGTGATAGGAGAGCGTGGTTCCGCTTGGCTCTATGTGAGTGACCTGCTTCATCGACTCGTAGTCACCCTGCTCATCCGCAACAGCGGTGACGACCAGCATTCCCTCCTTGAGGGGAGCAGGGCCAGCCGGATCAGTGGTGGCGTTCGCGCCCGGCGTCCACGGCGGAAATGAAGATGCGCCGTTGCTACTGTTCGAGAGTGGTTGACGTCCATGTACGCTTGCTACTGGCGTTGCGGCCGCGGGCAAGGCAGAGGCAGTAGCCGGATGCGCTGCTTGCGGATGCAGCAAAGCTTCAGCCTTTTCCTTCAGCTTGTGCCCCACGTACCACGCCCCGCCGATGCCCAATCCCAGTACAAAGAAGAGTGCCACCGCCGCCACGATCAGGACGGTCCGCAAGCCATGTCCCGTCGAGGCGACAGGCGGGGTGTTCCGCACCGCGACCGGCTGAACAGGTGGCACCGGGTGAAATGCTCCCTCGCTTTGCGTCCCCGACGCTGGCGAGCGTGCTGTGCCGCAAGTGGCGCAGAAGGCCTCTCCTTCGGCTTGTGGCGATCCGCATTGTGTGCAGTAGCTCATACTGTGTTCTTCCTTCGCGCGCAGTTGGTCGAGCGGTGCAATTGATCTCCACTCGCTAATGCCCGGTCCTCCCCTCGAGGTAATACGGGATCACCAGGCCAGGAGGCGCTCCGCCCACATCCGGACCCGCGATTATCATGCCCTTGCCGTTTTGCAGGACCGCAGCTTCGACATAGATCTTGCCGGCTCGACCTATCGTGAATTTACCGTTTCCCCCACTGGTCGCCTCTAACCAGCCAACGGCTTCTCCTTGCTTGTTGTAGACATCGAACTCCCCGCCGTTCGGCGTGGCCTTCAACTCGGCCTGTGCAGAACCGCCTCCCCTGGGGAACACTTGCACCTTCCCGCCGGAGGCGTCAACCGAGAGCTTCAGAGCACTATTGCTTCCACCAGCCGCACTGGTTAGCGCGAGCGTACCGCCGTCCGAGGTCGCCGCCGCCACCACGACGGGCAAGACGCCTTTCCTCGTCACATAGACCCGTCCGGTCCCATCCTGCATCACGCCCAGGTGGCCCGCTATCAAGGTATTGCTGTCGTACACGTAAATACCGCGGCTAAAGCCATTTCCTTCCTCGGTAACACGCAGGATCGGTTTGCCGGCACTGTCGACCACGACGAACGGTGCAACGATCTGCGCAGGCTGATTTTCGCGGCTCGCTGCCTCGGCCTTCATCTCGCTCTGCAGGCTGCGCACCTCGGCTTCGAGTCGCGCAATTCGGGGGTCCGGCGTCGCGGCTTCCGGCTGGCCACCCACGTTTATCGCCGTCTTCTCGAGCTCCTTGACGCGATGGTCCAGGGCGCTCAACTGCTGCCGGAGCGCGCTGAGTTGCTGTTCGGTTCCGGAAACACCCTGCGAGCTCGCAACGCTCGTGGACAACAGCGTAAGCACCGCCACCGTACAGGCGATGACGACCGTGGAGCGCACGGCACTGGTAGAAAGCCCTGCAATCATAATGTTCTCTCCGTTGGTCTAGTTCTGACGCACTAACATTTTGGTTCCCGGACCGGGGGCCGTCCCGTTGCAATACCGTGCGGTCAGGTGGAAATGGGATCCATACACCCGCCTTGGCAATTGAGCCGGACGTTTTTTGCGGGCCGATTAAGTTTCATGACATTTAGCTGACATGGTAACCGCCGACCAGTGTCCTTGTTACTGCGAAGCGATCGCAGGATTGTTAGAAATAATAGATCCGCGATTCCCACGATTCGTCTGAGCTGATGCCATTCGCACTGATAGTCAGTAGATATATCCCATGCGGCAGGCCTTCGGGTAGAGCCATCTCGGTGCTCACCTCCAGGTTGCCGGTCGCAACCCCGGTGCTACTCCAGTTGAAGGTGCGTGCGAAGTAGACGTCTCCCTTGAAATCAGTGAGGCGCGCAATGGGGTAGTTAGTGCTGTTCTGATTTTCGTCGCCGTAGTTAGTACCAGCGGAAATGCCGTTGAACCCGGCACCGGTCACATGATAGGAACCGTCTCTATTTCTACTGGCGCGGTGGACGCGGGGTTCGCCGGCCTCAACCTGCTTTCCCGCGGGCCTGAATGTATAAAGCTGTGAATCATCCTGCGAGAACAGTACTGACCCATCCGGCAGGTCAAGCATGCCCATGACATACGCCACCCCCGGCAGGGATGTCCCGCCCCCCGGAGCGGCGATCTCGGTTAAAGTGTTGCTACGATAGTCGTAAACGAAAAAGTAAGTAGGACCGCAGTAACCGCACGCATAGGGATCAGCTGCCAGGAGGACCTTGCCGTCGGCCATCATAGCGGCAGGCGCGTCGTTCGCACCGATCGCGACGCCTGCCTTCATTGGAAAACTGGGTCCCTCAACCCACGTACCCGGATGCGTGTTGCCGCTGGGGGTGTAAATCAGGGTTTGGCTGGTGCCACCAATGTAAAAAACCTTTCCATTTGGCAACAGGAACCCGCCGCCTAACTCACCGTTTTGATTAAACAGATTTACAGGCGGCGGTGCGTCCGCAATCCACTTCTTTATGGAGGGGATGTAACGCTCTGAGGTGCGGCTGTATAAGTCGAGCGCAAGAATGCTGTTATCGGGCAGTTTGACCCAACTAGTTTCGTCCAGATCGCCGATCGGGCAGCCCGCCTTTGACCAAGTGCCAGAAGCAGTGTGGTAAGTCAGCATAGCTCCTACATAAATGCCTAAGTTGTGGTCTATGCATTCCGTCCCCTCTACTGAGTAGGCCAACACCGAGCCATTTGGCAGCACCATGCTTGATCCGTCTACGAAATTCATGTCGGGGTATACAGTTGTAGCGCTTTCACGCTCGGTCCAGGTATTAGCGACCGGGTCATAGGTCTCGGTGGAACCCGCGGGGGCGTTGCCGTATTCGCCGCCGGATACGAAAATCTTGCCACTGGGGAGTATGTCTGATTGAAAGTAAAGGCGCTGATAATTCATTGATGCTAGCTGGCTCCACGCACCGTTGCGATACGCACCTTTGCTGTCGGGACTTAACCGGTACCAGGTGTTGTCGGAATACCCGTTGGCTGCCACAGTACCGTCAGAAAGCAGCATCATCGGGCCAAACCCTTCGGGGGCCAGATTTGGCAGGGGCTGCCAGGTTCCCCCGGAAGTTACCGTTTGCGTAGGGGTCGAAACGGTAGTCGCGTTCGTCTGTGGTTGGGGCAAAGGATGGTGATGGTGGCGCGAGGACTGCGCGCCGACAAGACCGGGCCAAGCCAGGCACGCGAGGGACGCGGTTGCAAGAATCCCCAAAGCCGTGGCGCTTGTGACTTTGTTTTGAAGTTCAATATGGTGCAGATTCATGTAGACATCCTCAAGGTCATCTTTGGAAAGCCTGAACCGTGTGGCGAGTATAAGTACGGATTTGTCGGAAGGGCAATGTATTTTTCATACTCGGAGATCCAAAAAAAGACTGTCGATTAACAACGCACGCGGATCTATATTCGTTGCCTGAACCTCCGGATCGCACCACCCCCGGGAGGGGCAAAAGCGGCGAACCATCCCATTAGTTACTTTCAGCAACAGGATTGTGGGCCGTTTGGGTTATAGCGCGACTAATTCGACTCATGAGAGGATTCAGAGAGAGTCACTCCGCACAGTTCGAACAAGGCTTCCCGAGGACCCTGTACGTCGACAATTAATTGACACCGGCGGCATTGTCTACTGGGCCCACTAATAAATTGCAATCGAGGTCAGGGGGCTGCTTTGATCGTCGTCGCTTGTCATCAATCTATTCACAAAACATTCTATTGACAGCCCGCCTATTTATGGTCAGACTTACAACGAGATTTCCCCGTCATAGTTGCTTGCAGCGCTGGTTGTAGCCCAAGTTCGCAGTACCGGACTCGTGGATCGGTACTGCGGGACAGTCCCCATTCAATTCCTGCCAAAGAAACACGGAGATCGACACATGAAGTCCCGCCTACACTTGTTGTTTTTCCCCTTTGCGATTTGCCTTACAATGTGCCCACCGCATCTGGTCGCACAGAGCGGCACTGAATTATTTGGACCCATCAATATTCGCGTATCGAATGATGGCGCCAGTTTCGCAAACCCCGACACTTTTAATAGCAATACGTTGAATCTGAGTTGTCCTGCAGTGCCTACTGCGGTACTGTCTTCATCGTCGGACGGCTCGGGAAATGTTCTTGTCGACAACAACATATTCATTACGAACCTCACGGCCAACGGCAACCCTGTCAACGTCTGTACTACCGGCGTGGACCCAGGGCTTCCTTCCGCAAGTTGCTTTACGAAGAACTACGAGAACACGGCGGCGGCCGACGCAGGGCAAAGCCCGGATCATTTCCTCGCCACGGGCGGCGTAGCTCCAATCGATATCAGTTCTTATCTGAGTGCGAATACGCAGCAGAAGCTAAAGATAGATTTAGTAGACGAGGGCGGATACGTCACCAATTCGACGCTCTATTTAGTTACCAACTGCACGTCAGGAGGAGTGAGCGGCCCAGCTCTGATTTCTGGCAACACGATTCCGCCAACCGGGCCGAGCCCACAACAACTGAAGCAAGATTTTATTTTCAATCCGAGTAGCAGCAATATGGTCGATTTTCAGTTCGATCTGACTGGAGCGCAAAACGCCGGAACACTGAACATTGATCCGAGCGGTGTGAATCCTCGGGTGGGAGATTCTTTTATTGACCCGACCAACTTCGGAACTCTCTGGGGCACAGGAACACCGTTTGCGACCTCAATCTGTTTGATACATAGCGGTGAATCGCTGCCCAATGGCGGCTCGGCTTGCAAGCTCTACACGCTCGAATGCACGACCGGCACAGGCAGCAATGCATCGGGTGCTCAATGCCCCGTATCGACCCAAGCAAACGAAGTCTTCAAAGACACCTTTGACGGACCACCGTTCACCTTACCGGACATTCATACGCCCGGCGGAACTACGTACCACGAGGGTATCGGATTTCTAATGGCCACCGAGGGCTGGATTGGGGGCACATGTGTATTTGATCCGGCCGCCGGCCTGCAGCAAACGGACTGCCCGCAGAATCTCCTCACCAGTTTCACCGGCCCCGGACTGTATATTGGGGGAGGCCTTACCACCCACCCCAACTCAAGCTTTATCATGGTTGCGCAAGTTCCTGAGGCGCTAACCACCGTCTCGGTAGACGGGATGCAACCGGGCAACTGGATCAATTCAAGTACCGCGAAGGTAACGCTCTCAACTCAGCCACCTTATCTGGTCGGGTCGCCTGTGCCGAATGCGGTAGGCTTTACGCCTTCGCCTATCAGCACGCTCACCTACGGCATCTCGCCGGCAAATAGCGTGCCTGCACCGGGTGATCCCATTGCGACCGACAAAACCTTGACCAACAGCCAGGCATGCCCTGTTCCGGGAGTGCCAAGCGGGCCGCTCGCACCAACTTTTACCCCGGATGTGCAGACCCTGAGCGGTCTTAGTGACGGTAATTATCTGCTGCACTATTATTCGCAGGATTGTGCCGGCACCAACGAATTTCTGTTCACGCAGGATAACAGCGGCAGTTGGTCGACCCACTTCTACACGTTTGCTATCAACGTCGACACCACAATGCCCACGGTTTCAAATCCCACACTTACAGCTAACGGACCGTATTACCAGGGCCAGCCGGTACAAGTCAGCTTCAGTTGCAGTGACACCGGGTCGGGCATTGTTTCTTGCGGAAATCACGCCTACCCCGCCGGCACTGCCAACACGGGAACAGTGACGGCCACGCTGGACACTTCCTCTAGCGGCGCGAAAACCTTCACCATCGTGGCCATCGATGCGGCTGGAAACCAGTCTTCTCAGGTGGTCAACTACCAGGTGCAGATCGACGGCAATATTGCTCTAAGTCTTTCATCAGGCACCGTTACCTATCCCCTCGGCACTAATCTTACGGTCAAGGTGACAGGCGTAAAGGGCCATGTGCCAACCGGTACCGTGCAAATCACCGAAAGAGGCTCAACGCTAATCACTCTTAACCTGAACAGCGGAGCTGCCTTCTACTATTTGAAGGGTCTGCCTGCCGGATTGCACTCGCTTTCGGCGGTTTATTCAGGGGATCCCTTCAATGCCGGCGGCGTTTCAGCAGCGGTTTCGCTAAACGTGCTGCCGGTGCCGGTAACCCTATCGCTCTCCTGCTGGAACACCCCGTACCCGTACGGTGCGGACTTCCACTGTGGCGTGTATGCAAGTTCAAATGCCGGCGCGCCGCTGGGTTCGATCACCTATACCTACGACGGTCAGGCTCCAGTAACGCTTGCTCTGTCTTCGGGTACGGTGAACCTCATCATTCCCAAGCCACCGGTTGGCAATCACACGATTGTTGTGAACTATGCGGCGCAGACTAACTACGCTGCCGCCGGTCCCAAAACCCAACAATTCAGCGTCACTCCGGCTCCGGTTATCGTCCAATTCAATCCGTCGTCGTGGTACCTTACGGGCGGAACCCTTACACTGACCGCATCAATCCAATCGTGGAGCGCGGGCCCACCGAACGCGACCGGTCAAGTCACTTTCACAGATGGAACAAATACGCTCGCTACAGTCACTGTGAATGCCGCCGGAGTGGCAACCACAACTGTCGCAGCTTCTTCGCTGACCAACGGCAATCACACGCTCAAGGCGGCCTATAGCGGAGGAACTAACTACGGAACCGGGAGCACGTCGATCTCGGTGCAAGTGGCGCACTAAGGATTAAACCACCGGAAGACCATTCCGGCTGACACGTGAACGGGAAAGGTGCCCATGCATTCGGTGGGTACCTTTCCGTTTTACTTTTTGCGGAAATGCAACGACGAGGGAACCGGCGTGGCGGAGGGGCATCATCGCTGCCCTTTGTGTCAAATCTCAGCCGCCCTAATTGAACTTAGTCGTTGACACTATCGAGGATGGGTGCAACAAGAAGCGTGGTGGATTCTTCGCCGGCTGCAAGCCTGGTAAGTGTCAACACCGTGATGTCGTCATCCTGGCCAAACTTGACCGCCGCTTCACTGGCCTGTTGCGCCGTCGGCCCTGTGGCAAACAGCGAATGAAGTCGATCAAACCCATACAGGTCGCCATCAGAATTGCGCGCTTCTAAAAGCCCGTCGGTATAGAGACTCAACCGGTCACCGATCTGGAGCTTGACTGCGACTTCGCCGTAATCCGACTTGCTGATCAGGCCCAGAGGAAGCGACGGGTCAAGCATGAATTCCCGGCCGTTCAAGAACGGGGGAAGGTGGCCTGCGTTGGCAAACGTAACGGTTCCGTCCAGGTCAAGGCGCAGGACGATGCCGGTGGCGAATCCGCCTTGCATCCGACCGGTTAGGCAGCGATTGATGGCTCCCAATATGAGCGCAGGGCTACGCGTGTTGCCTGCCTCGGTGCGCATCGAACCCACGATCATGGAGACATTCATCGCAGCCTTGAGGCCCTTGCCGCTCACATCGCCCAAAGCCACGATGGTTGAACCGTCGAGGTTTGAGAGGATCTGGAAGAAGTCCCCGCCGACCTCCTGCGCTGGTGTGTAGGCGCTGGTTATGGCATAGCCCTCCAGTGAAGGCAGCGTCTCAGGGATGAGGACGCGCTGAATTTCCCTGGCACTCTGCAGTTCTTGCTCTAACGCAGTGCGCCGTGCCTGCTGGTCGATAACGTGGCGATAGACGGCAAAAACGATTGAGGCAAACAAAGCCAATGACACCACGCGTTCAGCCTGAAAATTGACACCCTGAATAGTGAAGAGTGGTCTGTCGGCAAGGTTGGCATAGACACTCCAATGTGTAAATCGCTGGCCCAGCGCGCTAGTGTCGGCAATCGTGTGCAGTACCTGCAAGAGGAACGCAGCCATCGCCACAGCTAAACGCGACTCATCGAGCTTACGGCGCATGCCAACAAAGATGAGTGCAAATGGAAGCACCTCAACCAGCAGGATCAGCGCAGCGAGAACTCCATCCGCCCATTGCATGGAAGGCGTCGCCGAACCCCAGGCGTAGGCGAGCAGTCCATCCGCCAAACCCGCGCCAAAGGCCACCCATGCGAATATTCTTGTCCATTTGACTACCCGGTAGTTCTTGTTGAGCTGTAATACCCATATCAGCAAGAACCACAATGAAATGTTCGACAGCGCGTATAACGGTTGGTTGACGCAGCGCGCGAACGCGTAGGAAAAGGGAATCAGGAAGAGATGCTGAAGAATATCAAGTGCAACCGGCGTGACGATAAAGATGGCAACCCAGATGAAAAGCTTCTCGCGGCGGTTCCGAGTCCAAAGGAAGACGCAGAGAACGGCAATGAACGTCCGCAGAAGAATCAGCGAATAGTCGAATAGGTCTCCCCGCACGTAACTCCAGATAATCGAATCTTCATAGAGAGAGATGGTGTCTGGCTCGCCGACCAGCGGCGGAAAATACAGGCCACCCGATTCTGACAACGAAAAGGCCTCGAGCGGCGCCTTCCAAACCCGGATCGCGAGAACGCCCACCGCCGATCCGAGCAGAGGAAAAGAGCGAGGAAAGACGCTGTAGTACCAGTCGGGATGGGGTGGAAGCCTGCCGTATCTCCCCATCAACTTCCCGTTCCAATACACCTCATAGGCGTCTTCGACGTGAGGAATCAGAATTCGATACTGAAAAGTGGTGCCCGCGGACGGAACGATGTCCACATGCCGCCGATACCACGCAAACCCAGCGTAAGAAGCATGACCCTGTGAGCCCCACGGTGCATCTGCGGTTACCGACTCCCAGTTGGAATCATCGAAGGTCGGCTGTGCCCAGCGTAGATCGTCCCCTTCGTGAAACTGCCAACCACCATCAATGTCGGCCGCGCCCCGGCCCACTCCGAGGATCACCTTGGTCTTATTTAGGTCAGATTTCGATGATTGGGCAAAAGTCTGTGCAGGCTGCACGGCGGCAGCTCTAAATACCACTATGATCATTAAAGCCTTGAGAATAAGGCGGCAGCGCACCCGCAAAGAATACCACCGACGTCGGCGCCGTTGCCCGAAAGATCGACCGCCGATTGAGCCCGCTTGCAGCGAGTGCAATATTTCGGATTCAGAACGTGAAGACTATAAGCGCTTTCGTGGACTGTTCGATAACGCCTTTCTCGTATTCCGGCGATGAGCAGCCTAGAATCCGAGGCATTCTTCTCATATCATGGCCGTTGACAAGAAATCATCCCGCTTACAGCGCAATCACTTCTCGCTCGATCGGATCCCTTCCAGCAGAGAACGTAGGCATGAGCTTTTTCGATGCCACTACCTCGTCCAATGCGCCTGAATGCGCCCTTCATCGATCTGAACTACCGGCCCCCACGGCTGCCTCGCGCCGCCATCCGCATACCTTCCCGGTTCAATGGTTGGCTCATCTCTCTCGCTCCAGAGGTCTCGCTTCTCCGCTGGTATCAGCCCCCAAACAAACTCAGAATCAAATGTGCGAAAAATAGCCTACGTTATCGGCCGTTTCGCCGCTACCGACCGCTCGACCACTCAAGGACAGGGACGCCGTTGAAGAAAAATGACACCTGGCGTGGCGAGCATTATCTCAACCTTCGAAGAGATCCTCTTTTGTTGCCAGTCCGAGTGGTTCCAAAGTGGCGTTGATCCCGTTGAAAACTTCCGAAACAAGACTTGGCGGGATGACAGTGGTAGAGCTAATATCTATTGATTCGATGTCTTCCCCGTACGCTCTCTACATCGTGAATTTAGTAAAGATCGAAAGACGGCTAGCTACTTCCTTCCAAAGCTGCCGCACATCGTCAACCATTTTGTTCAGAGGTTTCCCCTATGTCAGACACTCCCAAGATTGAGGTATCCCGCCGCGGATTTCTGAAGGGGGCAGGCTTGACTGCCGCCACCACGGTGATTGAGTCGGCCTCTGCGCTTGCGCGCGACGCGAAGGAAGCAATGCAGCCCGACCGCAGCGTCGGTCCCGACGCGGTCCCGGTCAAGTTACATGTCAACGGACAGGAACACACCGTGACTATTGAGCCACGGTACACGCTTGCCGAAACGCTTCGCGATCACCTTGGTCTGACTGGAACCAAAGTAGTCTGCGATCGGGGATCGTGCTCGGCCTGCACTGTGTGGCTCGACGGAACCCCGGCCCTTGCTTGCATGACCTTGGGCATCGACGCTGTGGGGCGAAAGATCACGACTATTGAAGGCTTAACTCAAGGGGCCGAGATGCACCCCGTGCAGGTGGCCTTTGTGAAGCACGATGCCATGCAGTGCGGCTTCTGCACACCCGGAATGGTGATGACTTGCGCGGCACTGCTCGAGCGAAATCATGATCCGAAACTTGCCGACGTAAAGCATGCGGTCAGCGGAAATCTGTGTCGTTGCGGAACCTACCCCAAAGTCTTCGCGGCCACCCTTGACGTCGCACAACAACACCAGCGGGCTGCCTACTTGTTGACCCTCAACCCGGCAAAGGAGGCATAGCATGGCACCCGAGATTGTTCTCGCCGCACAAGAGCAGCAACAGTCAACCCAGCCGAAGTCGGTCAAGAAGGGTGTTGAAGGCGAAGCCAAGCCGACCCGTGAAGCGGAAAAAAAGGATGAGCAAACACCGACGGCTGCCAAGTCAACTGCAACCCGAACTGAGACTTTCGTTTTTGGCATTCCGCAGAATGGTCTGACCAAGAAGGAGCGTCAGGTTCCGTTGGATGAGCCGCCGCCACTGGCTCAGAACTCGGAGCTCAAGTACATCGGCAAGCCCACTCCCCGCTATGACGGCATGGCTAAGGCAACGGGACGCGGCAAGTACACCGCAGACATCCAGCTGCCCGGCATGCTCTACGCCCGCATGGTTGACGCGACTATCCCCCACGGGCGTATCACTTCGGTCGATACCAGCGCGGCTGAAGCTCTCCCCGGTGTAAAGGCCATTCATGTTATCGAACATACTTTTGGAATCGCCGCACTTCGCGATCCCAAACAGGAAGCGCCATCAAAATATCCAGTGATTCGCTACGCCGGTCAGCCGATCGCGGCTGTAGCAGCAACTTCTCCTCAGATTGCCAGCGATGCTGCAGCACTAATCAAGGTGACTTATGATCGGATGCCATTCGTCGTCGACAAGCAGGACGCGCGCGCCCCGGACGCACCCACGGTGTTCCCTGGTCCAGCCGATGCCGAAGGAAGCGCCGGGGGCGGCGGAGGTCCAAAGAATGTGCCGCAAGTTGGCAATGTGCACGGCCCCGAGAGGAAGAAAGTCGGCGATGTCGACAAAGGGTTCTCAGAGGCAGATGCAGTTGTCGAAGGCGAGTACTTCACACAAGTGCAGACTCATTCGGCCCTTGAGACGCACGGCTTCGTCGTCGATTGGAAGCCGGAAGAAGTAACTGTGTATGCCTCGACGCAAGGCACCGCAAGCGTGCGAGATGAATTTGCAGAGGTATTCAAGCTGCCCAAGAGCCAAGTGCGCGTGATTACAGAATTCATGGGCGGCGGATTTGGCGCGAAGTTTGGCGCAGGCAATGAAGGCGTTGTAGCTGCCCACCTGTCCCGCAAGGCGAAGTTGCCCGTGAAGCTGATGCTTGATCGCAAGCAGGAGCACATTGTTTGCAATCGTCCCGACTCTCATCAGAAGTTGAAGATTGGCGCGAAAAAAGACGGGACTCTCACCGCGATTTCGCTAACGAGCTATGGCACGGCAGGTGTCGGCACCGGCGCAGGAACCGCCGGCCCCGCCACCAACCTTTATAAGTGCCCCAACCTCCTGACCGAGGAGTACGACGTATTCATCAACGCTGGCCCGGGCGCAGCCTTCCGCGCTCCGGGACATCCTCAAGGATGCTTTGCTTTCGAGCAGGCCATTGATGAACTGGCCGTGAAACTCGACATGGATCCTATGGATCTCAGAGACAAGATCGATGAGAGCCCAACGCGCAGAGTTGAGAGAAAGATCATCCGCGAACGCACTAACTGGAAAACTCGCAAAGCCGCCGGAGTCGATACCGGCCCGGTCAAGCGGGGCATGGGAATCGCACAGTCGGTCTGGTACCGCTTTATCAATATGGATTCATCCTGCGAAGTACGCGTCTCGCGGGACGGCTCGGTGGAGATCATGTCGTCAGTGCAGGATCTCGGCACTGGCACCAAGACGTTGCTTGCCATCGTGGTTGCTGAGGAGTTCGGTATTTCACCGGCGGACGTTGTGATTCGCATCGGCGACACACGTTACCCGATCGGTCCAAATTCAGGCGGTAGCGTGACAGCAGGTTCCATTACTCCCGCCGTCCGCAACGCGTCCTACCAGGCCAGGCAGAAACTATTTGCCGCGGCCGCGCCCAAGCTGAGCACGACAGCCGACAATCTTGAGATGCGTGGCGGCAAGGTCGTCTTTAAAAACGACGAGTCAAAGTCGTATTCCTTGAAACAGATCGCAGCAAAGATGCCGACCAGCGAAATCTCGGCTCGCGTCACCCGCGGCCCTGAGTATGCCAAGGAACGCATCACCTATGGCGGCGTTGATTACGTGGAACTCGCCGTCGACACCGAGACTGGACGAGTTCACATTGAGAAAGTCTTCGGCGCACACGACTGCGGGCGTCCCATCAATCCGCTGGGCGTCATAAGCCAGATTAACGGCGGAATATTGCAGGGTATTTCTTATGCCTTGTTTGAAGATCGCGTCATGGATCGCAAACAGGGCTATATGCTCAATGCGAATCTTGAAAATTACAAGATCATCGGCGCTCGTGAGGTGCCGGAGATTGAAATTGAGCTGGTCGAGAACTACATTGCACAAAGTTCAACGGACGCCGCCGGAATCGGCGAGTCCGCCGGCATCATCACGCTGGCCGCCGCTATCGGAAATGCCTTTTATAACGCAACAGGCGTACGCATGCGAAAGATACCGATGACGCCGGCTAACGTACTAGCGGCGCTCGGCAGGGTCAGCCAGGAGGAAACGGCATGAACAAGTTTGCATTTGTCGATTGCACAACAGTCGATCAGGCACTGGCTGAATTGAAAGATGGCGCGGTCATCAAGGCTGGCGGCATTGATCTGCTTGACCTGATGAAAGACGGGATTGTCACTCCGCCCAAGCTGGTCAATATTCGCAACGTCAGCAGCCTTCGTGGCATCACCGCTTCAAAGGATGGTCTGCACCTCGGCCCATTGGCGACTCTGAGCGAATTGGCCGCGCATCCTGAAATCCAGCGCGACTACTCTGCGTTGGCCGACGCGGCGGGCCACGCTGCTACACCCCAAATTAGGAATATGGCAACACTGGGAGGCAACCTTACTCAGAGGCCTCGGTGCTGGTATTTCCGATCGAGCGATTTCGACTGCAAGAAGAAGGGTGCCGGAAGTGATGAGTGCCATGCACACGAAGGAGAAAACCAATATCACGCGGTCATGAACAACTCCACTTGTGCGATGGTTCATCCGTCCTCAACCGCGGTTCCGCTACTTGCGATGAACGCCCAGGTTGAGATCACCAGCAAGCGGGGCAAACGCTCAGTGCCCATAAGCGAATTCTACGTTCCTCCGGAAAAGAGCCTGATCAACGAAACAGTTTTGCAGACCGGCGAAATAATTACCGGCATCTTTGTCCCCGCACCAGAAAGCGGCACTCGTTCTGCATATCAGAAATATGGCGAGAAGGAAAGCTTCGACTGGCCGCTTGCTGACGCCGGCATCGTGCTCGTGATGGAAGGAGAGCGCTGTCGCAAAGCCGCAGTAGTGATGGGTGTCGCTGCGCCTACGCCAATTCGTTCGCAAGCTGCGGAAGCAGTTCTTACCGGCGCTACCATCAATGAGGCCACGGCGCGCGCGGCGGCCAAGGCTGCGATGCAGGGCGCCACCCCCCTGTCGCAAAATGGATTTAAAGTGCAACTATTTCAAACCGCGATCTACCGCACAATCCTGCTGGCCGCAGGCCAAATGCAGCGTGATCCGAGTGCCATCGGCTGAGGAGAAATCAGATGACCGCAGAACTTGTGCAGATTCGTTGCAACTCCCTTCGCAGCAAGTCATCCTATGGCGCGTTCGGTGACTTTGACGAAGAGATGGCTGAATTGACCGGCTCCACTACCACGTACTGGTGCCTCAAGACAATGAGTAAAGCCGGTCCCGATGACCACTTCGTACATCGCTCCGTTTGCCAGGAGGGTCGCTCCTGTTGGGAAACTTGTGAATGAATTTGCAGTGAAGTCTAGCTGAACATGTCGAGACGGCGCACCAATATGTACTTATAGGTCGCTTATCGGAGCTTTGTTGTGCCTTGGTCCGAACCGCACAAAGCACTGCGCCTCGAGCTTTGTGACGACTCCCCGACTAGCTTGTCGCGTGCTTGGGTAACTACCTCGGCCTCCACTCTCGGACATCAAGTCGGCCGCATGTGGCCTTGGGGGCGTCCTCGTCATACGGCGGAGTCGACCCCACTTCGCTCTCACACTTCATTAACTGACGAGTCAGTCGCGGCTGATGAAACACCGCGTCCGTTACAGTGATCGTGTCTAAGCTAATCTCTGTAAATTCATACGCGCTCCTCGTTCACTGAACGCGAGCAGATGCGGTTTCGAAGCATCGTATGTGCCGTCCGCCACGCACCAGGCGGCGTTCGTCCCAACGCGTGGTCTCCGATCACTTCCTTCCAAATTGCGGAGCTATTCACATGGACTTCGCGCCGTATCTTTCTCCGGTTAGGCGCTTCTCACTCGTCAGTCGTCGTC
>JANXYB010000159.1 GCA_025350325.1 Acidobacteriaceae bacterium | reverse complement strand
GTAGAAATTGCCGTGGTGATCTCGAATGTGGCCGATGCCCCAGGCCTCGCGGCCGCTCGTGAATTGAGCTTTCCTACGCAGATCTTCGTTTCTGAGGGTCGCAAGCGTGCCGACCATGATGCTGCGGTCGCAACCTGTCTGCATGAGAGTCGCGTCGACCTGATCTGCCTCGCGGGCTATATGCGTTTGCTCTCGCCTGGCTTCATCGCAGCATTTCCCAACCGCATCCTCAACATTCATCCGTCCTTGCTGCCGGCATTTCCAGGTCTTGAGGCGCAGGCGCAGGCTTTTGACTATGGTGTCAAAGTCGCAGGCTGCACCGTGCATTTTGTCGATGAGCATCTCGATCACGGAGTCATCGTGTTGCAGCGGGCGATCCCAGTGCTTGACACCGATGATGCCGACACGCTTGCGGCGCGCATTCTGGCCGAGGAGCATCTGGCATACAGTGAAGCTATCGCTCGCGTGGCCAGCGGAAACTATGTATTTCGCGGCAGAAGATACGTGCAACGCGACCTGCAATCGCCCACCGAGTAAGTTACCGCTCGCAGTTAGGCCCGGTCCGCGCAAGCCGCATAAGCGATGTCAACGGTGCTCGTCCGCGCCTCGCCCCTAAACTCATGAGTCTTGGTTGATTAGCGCCTGCTGCAGGATTGCCGAAGATTCGAGCCAACTTGCTTACCCTTGAGATGTAGCCAGACAAAAGTGACGGAGATATCCTGCGCCACCGCATAACTGCGCTTTTTGAGCGCGGAAGCGGCGCGGGGTCGCAGGTTCCGCTACGGTCTGAGCGGCAGCGGCATCTCGCCTGAATCTGACGAAACCACGGCACATGCAGGCGCTGACGGCCGCCATCAACCCGTCCGCAGCCGGTGGCAACGAAACCGGCTGCAGACTAGAAAAGGACTTATCGCGAATGGCTAATATCCTGGTCAATATTGAAAAGGGAATTGAAATTGGAGCGGAAGACGCACTCAGATGGCTTAGTGGCGCAAACAAAGCGCTGAAAGCCGCGCCGCAGGTCATCGCTGCGCTGGCTACGTTGGTCGGCGCCGTCGAGAAGCCCCTTGCGGAACTTGCTGGGGCTGCTGCAAATCCACTGAACATCGTGCTCGACATTCAGACCGCGAAGGACCTGAAGACGGTCTGGCCCGATGTGCTCGCGTTTCTGAGCACCCTTGGCGTCAAGTTCTAAAGTACTCAGCAGGAGGGCCGTTGCAATTAGGAGCGGCCCTGCCTTTCATCATTTCTTTTAAGTATTCACTTCTCTGGCATCGCCCAGGACAAGTTTGACGGTCATCTGGCGTCGACCCCGCACTACGGTGATATTGACCGTATCGCCGGCCTGATGTTTATCCATTATGGCGCTGATATCTTGGGGGTCGGTGACCTGCTGGCCATCGATGGCCACGATTAAATCGCCGCCGACCATGATGGGCGTGTTGCCCACATAGGCTTGCTCACTGCCGCCATGCAGCCCGGCCCGCGCAGCCGCGCCCCCGGGAATGACCTTCTGAATCAGTACGCCATTTTCTCCACCCAGCCCCATCTGTTCCGCAAGGTCTGGCCCGATCGCGTAGGAAACAATGCCCAGCGACGGCCGCTTGACTCGACCGAATCGCGTGAGATCCGCCAGCACCGCTTTTGCCGTGTTGATTGGGATTGCAAAGCCGATGCCGGAACTTTGTTCGGCGCCATTTGAGGCAATCATGGTATTGATGCCAATGACTTCGCCTCGCGAATTGAGCAGCGGGCCACCGGAGTTGCCGGGATTGATGGCTGCATCGGTCTGTATCGCGTCCTCGATGGGAGCGCCTTCGGAGCCTTTAATCGACCGGATCGAGCTGATGATGCCGCGCGTCATTGTTCCGCTCAGGCCAAACGGATTACCGATGGCGTAGACCTTTTCCCCGACCGCCAGCCCCGTCGAATCAGCCAGCGTGACCGGCTCAAGATTGGGCGCATCGATCTGGAGCAGCGCCAGGTCGTGCACCTTGTCGACACCCACCACGTTGGCTTTGTAGCTGCGCTTGTTGCTGAGCTTCACCTCAATGCCACGGTTCGCGCCCTCGACGACATGGTAGTTGGTGAGCACGTGGCCGGCCTTGTCCAGCACGAAGCCGGAGCCCTGCCCTTCCTGCGGAACCGTTCCATAGAAAAAGTTGTATATCACGGCACGTGATGTAATGTTGACGACCGATGGCAGCACGCGCCTATAGACGGCGATGTTGTTCTGCTCTTCAGTGTCGAAGGCGGGCGCGGCCTGGGCTACGGTAAGTTCAAGTGGCGAGCCGGAACCATGCGCCCCAGTCAGCGAAAAACGATCGAGCGACAAGCGGTCGAGACCCATGGAGAAATGGGTTGTGACATACCAGAATCCACCTACCAGCAGGACAACCAGAAAGAACCGGCGCAGTCTCATGGCTTGCAACCTACTTACCTTTCCGTACCATGTAAGAATACGGCACGCGGGGATTTCAGCAGATCAATCCACGCCACCGTTCCTATTTGTTGCCACTTCTTATTCTAAAGACGCCTTCGTCAGGAATTTGTTGCTCTCCGCCTGCAGTTGCTCCCACAGTTGTTCGGTCTGACTGCGGAGAGTGGCAAAATCGCCATTGTTTTCAATTAAATAATCTGCTTGAGCGGCCTTTTCTCGATCGGGAATCTGGTGTGCAATGCGAGCCCGTGCATCCGCCTCAGCCGCCTCTCGTTCCTGCGAGTTGGGGCTAACCCGCGCCACATAGCGCGCGATCTTGGCTTGATCGGGCGCGACGACAACCAAGATGCGGTCGATGCGACGACGCCAGTTCGCGAGAACGCTGTCGCGGTCGCCGTTGGCGCGTGCATCGCGCTCTACTTCAAAGATGAGCGCCGACACCACCACCGCCACCGCAGCCGGGTTCTCCGCAAATACCTCTTGCATCCAGCGCTGTTGAGCCTCGATCACAGCCGGATGTACGATGGCATTCAGTTCCTTGATCCGGCTTTTTTCGGCACCTTCAAATGCCAGACCGGCGAGTTTGGCGCGGTTTAAACGGCCATCTCCATCGACCACATCCGCACCAAACACGCGCAGTATTTCCGCATACACGGGCTGGCCGGGCTGCATCATTGTGCGCCCCAATTCGTCGGCCTCAATCACCTTGGCACCAAGTTCGCGCAGAAATTGCGCAACCGTGCTCTTGCCACTTCCCAGGCCGCCAGTGAGTCCCACGCGCAGCATCGGTTACAGTCCCCGCCGCATGCGCGCTGCACGCACAGTATTGGCCATCAGCATGGCAATGGTCAGGGGGCCAACCCCCCCCGGCACCGGCGTATACGCCCCGGCAATCTCATATGCCTTGGGGTGCACGTCGCCCACGAGGGTCGAACCGCGCTTGGCTAAGGCTGCCGCGCGTTTAGCATTGCCGGCAAAATAAAGCTCAAAATCCTCGCCGGTTGTGATGCGGTTGATGCCCACATCAATAATGGTCGCGCCTGGCTTGATCATTTCCGGCGTGATGAAACCCGGCCTCCCGATAGCAGCCACCAGTAGGTCGGCCTCTCGTGTCAACGCGCCCAGGTCACGTGTTTTCGAATGGCAGATGGTGACCGTTGCATTGTGGTGCAGCAGCATCATAGCCACTGGCTTGCCCACGATGTCGCTGCGACCTACGACCACAGCATGCGCGCCGGAGATTGGAATATTGCTGCGAGTGAGAATCTCAATCACCCCGGCTGGAGTGCACGGCGCAAGCGCGGGGCGTCCGGCCTGTAAACGTCCGGCGTTCACCGGGTGGAAGCCATCCACGTCCTTGTCGGGTGAGACCGCGTCGAGCAATGCCTTGGTGTCTACCTGCCCAGGCAGCGGCAATTGGATCAGGATGCCGTCGATGTCATCACGTGCATTTAGGTCAGCCACCAGCTTGAGCATTTCACCGGTCGTGACGGTCTCGGGCGGGGTGATCAATTCACTGAAGAGACCGAGGTCCGCGCACGTCTGCACTTTGCTGCGCACGTAGATTTCCGACGCAGCGACGTTGCCCACCAACACCGCGGCCAGCCCGGGGCGTATGCCCTGCAACGCCAGAGCGCGTACTTCTTGTGCCACTTCCTGCTTGATAGCCGCAGCGATTGCAGTGCCATCGAGAATCTTCGGCATGGTTCTCCCTGAGACCATGGTACTGCTTTGAACCCTTTGTCGAATCGCTCAAGTGTGAGGCGCAAAAGCGCGGTTGGTGCTGGCGGCGCTTGCGGGCTAACACTGCGCGAATCACAGTCCGCATTATTTCTAGCAGCATATTTTGGCGTATCGTCAGGGGGTGGACGCGGCCCCAGTTCAACCCGACGATCGAGCCGTAGCCGAGGATGTTGCCGCCGAGGTGCGGATTCATCCCGCGCTTCTTGACGATCTTTTGCGCGAGAGCGATGCAGCCGCCTGGGGACTGAGATGCGATGAGTTTGAGCGCATCGTTCTCGACGCCGGGTTAGCTCAAAACTTCGGACTGGTCAAGGCTGTCACAGCTTCGTCGCAACAGCAGACTGCCTTTTATCGCAGCGTTAAGCTGGCCGACCTGGTGCTGGCGCGCGCCTGTGCCAATGGAATTGATTGTGCGTGGCAGCGCTTTCTCGATCTCTACAAAGAACCGCTACGACGCGCCGCGATTGCCATCGCACAGAATGAAACAGTGGGCCGCGATCTTGCAGATTCTCTTCATGCCGAGCTCTACGGCCTGACGACGCGCGATGGGGTGCGGCGATGCCCGCTGGACTCGTACCGAGGCCGCGGCTCGCTGCTGGGCTGGCTACGCACCACACTTGCACAACGTCATGTGGACCGCTACCGCCGCACCTACCGTGAACAACCGCTCGACGCATTGGACGCCCCGGCTCCCGTTCAGCCTGACGGGGCGGCTCCCTCACCAATATTGGCCAACGCAGTTGAACAGGCTCTCGCCCAGCAGAATGTTGAAGAGCGACTTCTGCTCGCGGCCTATTATCTCGACGCCCGCACCCTTGCGCAGATCGCCGTGGTGCTGCATGTGCATGAGGCGACTGTGAGCCGACGGTTGCGGCGCGCAACCGATGTAGTGCGCAAGCAGGTGTTACAAAATCTACGTAAGGCGGGCATGAGCCAGATAGCCGCCGCAGAAGCTCTCAGCGTCGATCCGCGCGATGTGGCGCTCACGCCCGACGTTAATGCCGGCTTAAAAAAACTTTTGCAAAGTGTGCAATTCCAACCGTTCCCAGAGTGTGCGCTCCAAACATCGAAACGCCCGCGCGGGGCACGCTACGATCAGATCGAGGCGAGCTTCGATGACACTAACGCGAGCTCGGAACAGACCAAGGCGACACAATGAACTCGCTCCTCCAATCCGGTATGCACCCCGACGCCGAGAGCCTCAACGCGTTGACTGAGCAGGCGCTGCCTGCCGCGGAGCGCGAGCATGTGCTGGCGCATGTGGCCGCGTGCGAACGGTGCCGCAAGATCGTGTATCTCGCAACGGACACTGCCGCCGCGGAGCTGATCAGTTATTCAACTGCGCAAGTTGCGCGCGCCACCCCGCCATTGGAACCTCCGCAGCGCTCATGGATTTTGAATTGGCGCCTGGCTTGGATTCCAATTTTGGCGATCTCCTGCATCATCGTCGCGGTCGCAGTCTTTGAGAACTCTCGGGAAGCGTCGATGGCGACGCACAGCGCACAGATTGAGCGATTGCCGCTACCGCCCCAAGCCGAATTGAGGTCTCCTGCAACAAGCAGGTCCAAAACTCCGCAAATGAATCTTCCCGCCCCTGCGGTGGCGGCCAAGCAGGCGCAGGTCGCCAAGCAAAAGGAGGTCGGTTCTGCCGTCGGGCGAGTCCCGGAGGCCGATAAGAGCGTGCCTCAGAAATCTGAGCCGGCCCTCAGGGCTAGCGCTGCGGTGCGCCAAACGGATGCGCTGCAGTCGTTGCCAGCCGCGTCGTTCGCGGGTGGGCAACCGCAACAGAATGACGCGCTGAAGAAGGAAGATGCAAAAGACCTTCAAATGCAAACAGCTCGGAATGGTGCCGTAAGCGAGCAAAAATCAGCCTCGGAGAGTGCGGCCGACAACGCGAAAGCACAGGGCTCATCGAACATGGCCGCACTCGCTCCGATTGCCCCGCATCAGGCCACAGCACTGGCCTCAGTACATCCGCCTTACGACGCAACCGGGGGGCCCGTAAGCAATGCCCTGCGCAAAACGATACCGGTAATACTGCCAGGCGGTCTCAACGCCATTTCCGTTGCAAAACACAAAACGCGCATGGTGGCGATCGACGCAAGTGGCTTAGCCTTCTTGAGTGAAGACGCCGGAAATCAGTGGAGCGTCATCCCTGCGTCATGGACAGGTCGCGCTACTGTAGTGAGAGCGATCCAATTTCCCTTCGACAGTAAAGCGAACAACTCTTCTGCTGATTCTCTATTCGAATTGATCAACGACAACGCCCAGCGATGGACAAGTTTCGATGGAAAAACGTGGGTTGCAGCGGATCCGATCCAGAAGTAGCAATTCCCTTCCTCAGAGTCCGAGAAGCTAGCTCCCGCTTCTGCTGGGGATGAAAATTACCGAGCGAACGACCGACACCGCGTGACCTTTAGTACGCGCATTTGGCTGAAGGTTATGTTGCGTGCTCCTTCTTGACAGCGCTGTGATATTTCTTGCGAATCTCAGCGATGTCCACGGACGGCTTTGG
>JANXYB010000150.1 GCA_025350325.1 Acidobacteriaceae bacterium | reverse complement strand
GGAACCAACCGTCAGGGTAAGCACCTGCATTACTACTTCAATTACTCAGCGGGTGAGGCGAACGCGATCTTTTCCTACGGCGTCGGAATCAACCTGCTTGACGGTAAGTCCGTGGACAAATCAGCCGAGTTAAAACTTCCTCCCTGGGACCTCGCAATCATCGAAGAAAAATAACAGCAAATTTAATCCATTTCAGACTGTTTGTAACATTAAATGTCCCTTTTTCTGAAGACTAAAAAGGGGCAACCTCATACGGAAAGCAGGGCATCAGAACGAATGCCAGCGTTACGATCGCGTACGATGTGCAGCGCGGCTCAGGAGTAGTTTCAATGGCTAACACATCCGGTTCAGGATCAAGTGGGAAGAATCAACCCAGCCACGAAGCCCAGGTAAAGGGAGGCCAGAATTCGCATTCAGGCAGCTAGGGCGGTCAGAGCAATCAGTCGAACGAGACAAGTAAGGAAGATTCATCAAACCAGGGCAACCGCAATCCCCCCAGCCGCGAAGCCTCGGTGAAGGGCGGTCAACACTCCCACTCCGGGAGCGGTTCAAGCGGCGGCAACAAGTAGTTACAAAGCTAGTCTGTTCAGCTTAAATTTCTTGGTTTTCAAAATGGCCCACGCGCTCTCAATGAGACGTGGGCCATTTGCTTCCCATCCGCTGATTGAAATCAATGCAGGTCAGCTCGCTTCGACAACCAATCGATCGCAACCAGCAAAATGTGGCTATGCCAATTTATTGGTAGTATTGGGACGGTCTAAATAATCGTTTGATCAGAGGGATATTCATGGAACGTTCTCCACGCTTTTTCGGGGTACAGATCCCGGCGATGTTGCTTGTATGTTTTGTTTGTCTTTCGGCTTCGAGCCTTGCGCAACGGCGTCAAAATACGCCCGCTCCTACCGGTCCGTGGATGAACAGTAGCCTTTCGCCCGACGAACGCGCCGACCTGGTGCTTAAAGATATGACGGTCGACGAGAAAGTTGCACTGTTGCACGGGGTCGGCATGCCGACCGATGATGCCGTCACTCCTGAAAATGCGCCGTCGAATCGCGGCGTTGGCTATGCAGTTGGCGTGCCGCGCCTTGGGATTCCCGGAATCGACATGAGTGACGCGGCGTATGGCGTACGATCGAGCGGCGTGAATGGACGTTACTCTACGGCCCTGCCGGCCAACGTGGCTGCGGCAGCGAGTTGGGATCCTGACGCCGCCTATGAATACGGCGCGCTCATCGGCCGCGAATTGCGCGCCCAGGGTTTCAACATGACGCTCGGCGGAGGCGTCAACATCACGCGTGACCCGCGCAACGGGCGCACTTTTGAGTACCTGGGCGAAGACCCGATTCTCGCTGGAACCCTTGTGAGCAAGCTCATCCAAGGAACTCAATCGGCACACGTGATCGGTGATATCAAGCACTATGCGCTCAATGATCAGGAGAGCGGGCGCAACTCGGTGAACATCAACATCAGCAAACGCGCCGCTCGCGAGACGGATCTTCTGGCGTTTGAAATTGGAGTCGCCGAGGGCCATCCGTCTGCCGTCATGTGCTCCTATAACCGTGTCAATGCCGACTTCGCTTGCGAAAACAAATATTTGCTTACAGATGTTCTGAAGAAGGATTGGCACTTTCCCGGGTTCGTTTTGTCTGACTGGGGTGGCACGCACAGTACTGAGAAAGCATCTGCTGCAGGCCTCGATAACGAAGAGCCGGGCAGCTTCTTCTACGGCGATCGCTACAAGGCCGCACTGACGGCGGGCAAGATTTCAACTGCTGAATTGGACGAGCACGTACATCGCATTCTGCGCTCGATGTTCGCAGCGGGGGTGATTGATTTTCCCCGGCAGCGCAGCGTCGTCGATCCTTTCGCAGGAATGGAAACAGCGCGCAAGATTGAAGAGGGCGGCATCGTTCTGCTCAAGAACGAGAAAGCTGCATTACCACTCAATCCCGCTAAATTGCGCACTATTGCGGTGATTGGCGCGCACTCCGATGTAGGCATGATTTCCGGCGGCGGCTCCGCGCAGGTCGATCCGATTGGCGGCAATGCCATCCTGCCTCCAGGAAAAGGGGCCACAGGTTGGCAACAAGAGATTTGGTTCCCAACGTCCCCATTGAAGGCGATTCAAGCAAGGGCCCCACGCGCCTCGGTCAAGTATGACCCCGGCACCGATCCCGCCGCAGCAGCGGCCTTGGCAAAAAGCGCAGATGTGGCGGTTGTCTTCGCCTATATGTGGGCCAGCGAAGGCATGGATTTGAAGAGCCTCTCGTTGCCACACAATCAAGACGACTTGATTGCCGCCGTAACAGCAGCGAATCCGCACACCATCGTTGTGCTTGAGACAGGTAACCCCGTCACGATGCCGTGGGTAAATTCTCCAGCCGCGATTGTCGAAGCTTGGTTTGCCGGAAGTGATGGAGCCAATGCGCTCGGCAACATTCTCTTTGGCACAGTCAACCCCAGCGGCAAATTGCCCAACACCTTTCCCAGGAGCGAATCAGATCTGCCGCATCCCACGCTGACCATGCCACCACCCGCGTCAGAGCGCTTCTCAGGCCCTGCCTCTCGTGAGCAATGGGCTGCTGGTTTGCCGCCGTTTCAGGTTACCTACGACGAGGGCCTGAAGGTTGGCTACAAGTGGTATGACGCAGAAAAGAAGACTCCGCTGTTCCCGTTCGGCTTTGGTCTCTCTTATACGACCTATCGTTATGCGGGTTTGCAGGTAACTTCGGGCAGCAAGGTCAAGGTAACGTTCACTCTTGCAAACACGGGAGCGCGCGCAGGAGCCGAGATTGCAGAAATCTACGCATCGCTCCCCGCCACCACACAAGAACCACCCAAGCGTCTAGTGGGCTTCAGCAAAGTGAAGCTAGACGCAGGCGCGAAGCAGACTGTCACCGTCGAGATCGATCCCAAATATCTTTCCGTCTTTGACGAGGCTAAAAATGCTTGGACGCTGGTTCCGGGCGACTACACGATCATGGTAGGTGGCTCGTCGCAGGATCTACCACTCAAGGCAACGATCAATCTCAAATAGCTTGGCATCGTTGGCAACATCTAGTGCGAATACCAGGTGGCCCCGGGCAGCTAGCCGGGGCCACTTAGTCTTTATGCAGTGATGCAATGGTGCGGGGCCTGTAATTCCATCTAAATCTGCATCGTTACTCGCTATCCGGCGGCACTTGTTCCAATAATCGCTTCCACGTCTTTTGATTTTTCCGGTAACTCTTTTTCAAATCTTCGAGAATCCGTTCAAAGTCCGCATTGGTCCGCAAATTATTCCACGCCGGATTCTTCTGGAACCACGGATAGTTTTCGTTGCCCAAATAAATCGCGCGCCGCAGCCAATGCAGTGCTTCGCTTGAGTCGCCTTCCACTGCAAAATAAGTGGCAAGCCGGTAGGCCATTTCACTGTCAGCCTCGGCCGCAGCCAGCGTGTCATCTTTTAAGAGTGCCGCGGCGCGCGTGCGGTCGCCCGCCTGCACGTAGCACAGCGCCAGCGTAGGCACAGCGATGCGCAGAGATTCATCGTCGCGCACTACTCCCTCAAGAATCTCAATAGCCTTGTCTAGGTTCCCCATCCGCATCTGTTGATAGCCGGCAGAAGTTCGCAGCAATGGATGGCGCGGCTCGAGAGCAAGCCCCTTCTCAAGTTCGTCTCCTGCCAATTCAATCTGATTTTGATAGTGGTAGACACGCGCGCGATGGTTATAGAGAATAGCCGCGTTGGCAGGGTTCAGCTTGAGCGCCTGGTTGAATTCATGCAGTGCTTCGTCGTACATGCCGTCGCCGCGCAGCGCTATCCCGGCCACCATATGCACATTCCAATCGTTGGCAGCGTCGGCGAGCAGATTAGCGATCCCATGCCGCGCAGACTCTTTCTCTCCTCGCGAAAGCAGCATGTAAATGCGATATAGATTGGCTTCCATCGAAGCGGGGTCCAACCGGAGCGCTTCGTCAAATGCTCGCCGCGCATGCATCACATGAATCTGCCCACCGAATCCGTGACGCACGTATTGCAATTCGGCAATGCCGAGTCCGCTCCACCCTGCCGCATACTCCGGGTCCTTGGTTGTGACACTGGTGAATAACGTGTGAGCTCGATGCAGATCTGCGCGCGCACCGGTCCGCACCATGAAGGAACTCAACATAGCACGCGCTTGCAAATACTCCTCGCTCACCGGTCCGGGCAGTGAAGCGTCGCGCGATCCCGGCCTGGGCGCGTCCATTTGATCTCCGGCGCTGAGCCCGTGGAGTGCCGCAAACACTTCGTTTGAAATCTGCACTTGCACTGCGATCAAATCGAGCGATGCCACGCGAATAGCACCT
>JANXYB010000147.1 GCA_025350325.1 Acidobacteriaceae bacterium | reverse complement strand
TCGATAGGCTGGTGCATCACTCCGTCATCGTCGAACTGAACATCCCCAGCTACCGGATGGAGGAGGCTAAGAAGAATCTGAATCCGCCGCAGCCAGGCAGCGAGGTCAATTGACCGAGGGCGGAGACATGTGTCCGTTGTTGCTGGCAGGCCCTCCGCTCCGCCCCTTCGGGGCTACGCTCCGGCCCTGCCAGCAACAACACTATCTCAGCATGGAGAGGAGAGAAAGACGTTCCAACAACTATCGGTAACTATGGTTGTCGTTAATCGGAAGAAGTACTTGACGCCAGACACTGACCTAAGCATCGCGTAATTTGCTGATTAGTGGAGCAGGTGAACTCGCCTTTGCGCGGTTCCATGGGGAGTTGCGTATAAATCGGCTCCGGGCGCGGAGGTTCGAATTGAGCGACCACGATTTCGGTAGTGCCACGAGAGCCCGATTCGACCGATTCAATGTCGATCTGAGCACGGGCAAACTACAGAGGTCTGGCCTCAACGTTCCGATCCAGAGGCAGCCTCTTCAACTGCTACGCCTTCTTCTCATGGCGAACGGCGAAGTGGTGAGCCGCGATGAACTTCGTGCCGCACTGTGGTCGGAGGACACGTTTGTCGACTTCGAGCATAGTCTAAATACAGCTGTAAGGAAGCTGAGGCAAGCGCTGGAAGATTCGGTCGACGATCCGAAATTCGTCGAAACGCTGCCCCGGCTTGGTTACCGCTTTCTGGTCCCAGTGGAGTGGGCTCCAAATGAATCCGACCGGCGTGTGGATGAAGACGTTCCGTCTGCATCGTCGACACCGACTGCGACACTCTTTCCTCCACGACGCCAAGAGCTCACGGCAGGGTTAGCGCTTCTCGCCATCCTGATCCTGGCCGCGGCAACCTTTCTGTCATACGAGGGTCCTCTTTTTTTCCGCCTAGAAGGGCTATTGCGTGGGGTCGAAGTTTGTCACCCACGTCCTCCAATCCCCACAGAGCCACGGCTGACGGCGAATCCCGAGGATACTCCGGTAACCAGCGGCGTTATTTCACCCGACGGCAAGTACCTGGCCTACACCGACTCCACGGGCTTGTATCTGGAGCAGGTCGATAGTGGCGATACTCATCTGGTGCCCCTGCCCGCGGGCTTTAGCCTGCTGGCGGAAAGCTGGTTTCCATATAACGTTCACCTGGTGGATTCTCGCGCAGAGAGCCCACTTAGTCCGGCTGGCTTGTGGGAAATATCAATCCTTGGAGGGCGACCGCGAAGGCTTGCGGAAGTAGGTTCATCAGCATCCGTATCGCCGAGTGGAACTCAGATTGTCTTCTTGAGACAAGCTCTAGCCAGGACTGAAATCGGGTTGATGCAAACGGATGGGATAAGCGCGAAAATGCTGCTCAGCAGCGAGGAAGACAACTTTGGTCAACTGGCTTGGGCTCCTGATGGTAATCGGATAGCCTACGCAAGAACAAAAACGAGATACTATGCTGCCCAGAATGGACCCGATAATCTGATCGAAGCTCTCGATGTCAAGACCGGAGAGATCACGGTCGTTCAACGCCTCCGAGAACGAGGTCTGCCTCACGGAAGCGCTGCTATGGCATGGACGCCAGATGGACGGCTCATCTACCCTCGTCGCGAACCTGCTCCAAATCAGCAGGATGCCAATCTATGGTGGACAAAGGTCGAAGCCGAGACTGGACTGGCGCTGGGTCCGCCCGTTCGCCTCACAAGCGGACCAGGGATGGCCGTTCAACTCAGTTTCGGTAGTGACGGGAGACGTATTGCAGTAAGAAGGGACGCTCCCCACTCGGACGTCTACGTGGGAGATCTGAGGCAGGGCGGGACGAGCCTGGTAACTCTTAAACGCCTCACATTAGACGAGAGAGAGGACCTCGCGACGTCCTGGACAGCGGACAGCAAGGCCGTCCTTTTCTACTCAAATCGCGATGGCCCCTTTCATATTTTCGCGCAAAATATCGAAGCAACCCAACCCGACCGATTAGTGGGCGGCAAGGATGATCTGGATCTGCCCCGACTCAGCCCGGACGGAACCAGCGTACTCTATCTCATCCGTGCCAAACCGGGCGGATCGTCGGAGAAATCGCAGATCATGCGAATACCTCTCATCGGTGGCCCGAGCCAACTGGTACTAGAAGACACCGGTATTTGGGATATTGAGTGTGCGCGAGGTCCTTCCAGTCTATGCCTCTACAGCAGGATTCAAGGTGGGAAGCGAACCTTTTTCAGATTCGATTCGGTAAAGGGACTTATTGGAGAATTGCAGGTGGCGAAGTCTCAAAGCGACAATTTCGACTGGTGTCTGTCCCCAGACGGTCGATATCTTGCATGGGCCAAGAATCGCGCTGCACTGAAAGAATTTGGGTTACGAATATTCTCCTTAGGCGATGGTCGGACTCAAGATATTGAAGTGCCCGGTTGGACTGAGATTTATGGCCTCGACTGGGCTGCGGACAGCAAGAGCCTTTGGGCTGCAGCCAGAAATAGTGACAATGCCCAGACTCTCTTGCTTGTAGGCATGGACCACAGAGTGAGCACGGTGCTGTCATACCAAGGTATCAATCTGGAATGGGCGGTGCCTTCTCCCGATGGTCGCCATCTAGCAGTCATGAAAGAAAACAACCGTTCGAATGTGTTGCTCCTGGAAAGTCGAACCGATGCGAACTGAGATTGCCGCTTAACCAAACACACATCAGATCGCGAACTGACAGGAACTTCGGCTCTGAATCCATCGCGGTGTTCGCTACAGGGTCCTATCGTTTGCCGATACTAAATACCTGTTGACAGCCGGCGCAAAATCTGGATACAGTTCTCCTGTCATATGATTTTCTGTTTTGAAAGCTTTCAAAGTCTGACAGAGAGACCTCTCGCTCCCCGGCAAAATGAGGAAACTACCTAATCCGAGCCAGAATTAGCAGCCGTAGCCTTGCCCGCGCACAACCTCGACCGTCAAGCGCATCAGGGCATCCTGTGCAGGAGTAAGTTCATGCAGCATTGCAGAATCGCACAAGAACACTCTTCCCGTTCTGTTCGAGAGACGCTGGCGCTTTTTCGGCCCGCGCTGCTGCTGGCGTGCCTAATGCTGGTTCCGGCCGCAGCGCAGCACGTGTCCAGCAAAATGCCGATTGAACCGCCAGCCGTTTCGTACAACCGGGCACAGCAACTCTTCGAGCAGCATCGCCTGAGCGAATCGCGCGCCATCCTTGAGACACTGGCTGGAACGCACGCTTCGGCAGGCGTCTATCTTCTGCTCGCTGACGTCGCCCGCGAGCAGAAGGATCTTGCTTTCACCATGTCTTCGTTGCAACGTGCGGCGAAACTGGATCCCCAGAACGAACTTGCGTATCTGGAGTTCAGCGAGATCTGCGGGGATCATGGCAACCCGCAACTGGCTCTCGACACGTCCGAGATCGGCTTGGCCAACGTTCCAAACTCCTATCGGCTCAAGATTCAGAAGGGCGTATCCCTCGATGAACTTGGCCGATTCGAGGAGTCTATTGCGGTCTTCGAGGAAGCCTCCGCGCAGCAGCCCGAGAACAGCCTCGCTCTTCTCAGTCTGGCCGTGCTTCTCACCCACTCCAGCCATCTCGATCAGGCGGAACGGGTTTTCGCGACCGCTGTTCAACGGTATCCGCAGAACGCCAACATTCACTACTTCCATGGCAAGCTCCTGCTGCAACTGGCGAGCTCCAGTACGGATGGCGACGCGCTGCGTGACAGGGCCATGGAGGAATTCGCTCAGTCGGTCCGGTACGGCCCGTCGCACGCCGACTCGTGGTACCAACTATCAAATCTGTATCCCCCGGATCAGCAGGATCGAGCTGAAGCCGCGCTCACCCGCTGTCTCAAACTCGATCCGCAACACGCACCAGCACAATATGCCCTGGCACGCCTTTACATCCGCAAGGGCAGGACCGCTGATGGGAAGGCGATGCTCTCGAAGTACAAAGCTCGACAGCACGCCGCGGAGTTGCAAGACAACAAACAGTTGCACATCGATGTGGCTCAGTGATGGCCGCTTCGCAACAGAAGGCTTAATGGACAACCTGCACAACCCCATCAAGGAGACCCCATGCCCAATCTAGGTCAACTCAAACGCGCGATCCTGGCCTGCTGCGCTCTTGCCGCGCTGCTGCTGCTCGTCACCCCACGGACCTATGCACAGTTCAGCAGCGGATTCACCGGTATCGTTGTCGACCAGACGAGTGCCGTAATCCCCAACGCGAAGGTGACGACCACGAACGAAGCTACACAAGTTGCCAACGTGACCAACAGCAATGAGAGCGGCAACTTCCGTGTCGCCCAGGTTGCCGGCGGGATCTACACGATTCAAGTGGAAGCACCCGGGTTCAAGACGTGGAGTCAGACAGGGATCCAGGTCGAGTCCAATCAGACCAAGACGGTGTATCCAGCTCTTGCTCTGCCCACGGAGTCCACATCGGTACAGGTATCTGAAGCGGTTGCCTCGGTCGAAACCGATCGCAGCGATACCTCACGTGAGATCTCGGAGCGGACCATCGAGACGGCGCCTCTCATTGGCCGCAACGTATATACCAGCATGATTCAGCTCGCCCCCGGTGTCACCGGCTCGGGACTGCCCAGCGGCGGGGCGCTTGGCTCTGGTTCTGCCAACAACGATAGCTTTGAGCAGGAAGCCGGTTATCAGATCAACGCTGCCGGCCAGCGTCAGGAGAACAACGAGTACGACGTGGACGGAACTGTGACGAACAGCGCGTCGCGCGACGGCGTCGTGAATCTTTCGCCCGAGCCCGACATGATCCAGGCTATCCGCGTAAACGGCGCAACGTTCGATGCCCAGAAGGGCCGGTACAGCGGGGCCTATGTCCAGGTTTTCACCAAAGCCGGCAGCAATGCCTTCCACGGCAACCTTTCCGAGTACCACACTGACAACGCTCTCACCGCGCGCACTATCTTCCAGTACTGCCCGCCCGATACGCCCGGATGTCGTGCCATACCGGCTTTCCGCCGCAACGAGTACGGCGGCACGCTGGGCGGTCCGATCCTTCGCGACAAGCTTTTCTTGTTTATCGGGGCTTTCGGTCTGCAGTCGTCTAATGCCAGCACGTCGGTGGCGACCGTGGAAACACAGGAGTTCAGCAACTACGTTAAGCAGTATTTTCCGAACAATCTTGCGAACACGTTCTTCGCGCAGGCGCCCCCAGACAGATACCCGACGTCCAACATCCTCACCGTAGCGCAGGTTCAGGCGCAGAACCCCGGCCTTACCTCAGGCGCCGCCTTTCCCGCGGACCTGCCCGCGGTGGGAACGGTGAATGTGCCCCTGAGCCTTACGCACAACGCGTATCAATGGCACATCCGGACGGACTACGATCTGCACCAGTCGCGCGACCGCATCTTTTTCGACTGGTTCCGGACGTACTCTGACCAGCTCCAAGCCGACCCACGGCCCATCTACCGCGTGGTCGTCCCCAACACAGGCATGTTTGCGAAAGTTGACTGGACCCACACATTTGCGAGCAATATCGTTAATCAGGCCGGCGTCACGTTGGTCCGTGCCGTCGGCAGCAACCCGGGCACTTCAAAGAACAAGGATCTGCCGGACGTGAACATCTCCGGCGTTGCGGGTTACAACCAGTGGGGTTCGGCCGGATGGGTGCACGAAAACTTCAACTGGCACGATGTTCTCAGTTGGACGCACGGTCGCCACACCATCAGTACCGGGTTTGATGTGGACCGCCACCATGACGATGACAAGTTCACCATAGCAGTCCTCCGGCCCACATTTGGATTCCAGAACATCCTGGATTTCGGGCAGGACGCGCCTTTTTCGCAAAATGGTCCTGGCATGAAGGTAGCCACCAGCTCGCTGGCGGACGATCTTTACGAGATCCTCCGCTGGGTCTACGCGGGAGCTTACGCGCAGGACGACTGGAAGTTCAGCTCGCGACTGACACTCAACATTGGCCTCCGCTATGACTACTTCGGCCACTGGGGTACGTTCTACAACTCGCACACCCCGTTCCCGCTCTTCACGCCCGGTTCCGGTAGCGACTTCGCATCGCAGGTGTCGAGCGGCTCGATGTCAGTGCGTGGCGGCCGGGCGGCCTATGTCACCCAAAACCGTCCCATGGGCATTGGTCCTCGCTTTGGCTTCGGTTGGGACGTCTACGGGAACGGCAAGATGGCGGTCCGCGGCGGTTACGGCCTGTTCTACAACAACGTGGCAGATGGATCGTGGTCTTTCCCGTCGCGCGCCAACCCTCCCTACTGGGCCAATCCAAGCTTTAATCAAAACAGCAGCTCGCACCCGTTCACCTACGCGTTGGGCAGCCAGGACGGGAAGATCTGGCCCATTCCGCCCGGAATCACGTTCCAGACGAATGCGGCGGGCGGAATCGTTGGCCTGCCTGTACTCACCTCCGGGGTGCAACCGCAAATGGATCAGCCGCGCACCCAGATCTGGATGCTCGCCGTCCAGCGCGATCTCGGGCATCGCATGGTCGCTGAGGCCGACTACAACGGATCAAAAAGTGATCGTCTCTTCATCCAGACCGACGTCAACCGCTTCTCCGGAGATCTCATCCAGCACGGTGGAGCGCAAACCCGCCTGAACTCCAACTTCGGTCCCATCATCTTTGGCCGGGATATGGGGGTGGCCGACGGCCACTACGCAAGCCTCATGCTCAACAAGCAGCTCAGCCATTCGTGGGAGATGCGGGGCATCTACACATTTGGCAAATCAACCGACGAGATGAGCAGCAACGACAACGGCACCGCCAACGGGGAAGCCATCTTCGACCCCAGCAATGTCCGCTCGCAGCACGGGCTGTCCGACTTTAACGTCTCCAAACGGTTTACCCTCGACAGCATGGTCATGGTTCCATCTATGTTCAGCGGTGGCATCGGCAAAGCTTTTCTGGGCGGTTGGCGCATGTCCAACATTGTCGTGCTCCAGAGCGGGCTTCCGTTCACCGTGTACACGAGCGCAGCCTTTAACCCCGTCCTCGACGCCAACGGAAATGTCACCGGCCTCAAGCCCGGCAGCGGCGACTTCAATGCCGACGGCTACGGCTATGATGTGCCCAACCGTTCCGCCAAGGGGGTTGTGAAGACCGGCAGCCGCAGCGATTTCATCAAAGGTTTTGCCAAGGCCAGCGACTTCCCGATTCCGACGCTCGGCCAACAGGGAAACGGCGGTAGGAACACGTACACAGGACCCGGTTTTGCGAACGTGAACGCGCAGTTCGCCAAGGCATTCACCTTCGATCGCATCGGTTTAGACTTCCGTGCCGACGTCTTCAACATCTTCAACCGCGTGAACTTTACCCAGCCTGATAGCGACATGTCGAGTGGCACATTCGGCATCTCTACCGGGCAGAACCTGCCGCGCTCGGAGCAGTTCGGGCTAAACTTCAGCTTCTAATCAGCACCTGCTCTGGATGGCTCGGGAAACTGAGCCATCCGGGATTAGCCTGCTGATTTATGAGCTTCAATCCTGTTCGACCCCTAAGCCGGATTAAATTGTTAAGGCTCCGTGATCGCGTGAGGAGAAAACGGTGTATCAGCCAGAGACGTACGCGGTTGCACTTGGCTTCATGATTCTCAGTATGCTCTGCTGGGGCTCCTGGGCCAACACCATGAAGCTATGCCCGGGCTATCGCTTTCAGCTCTTTTACTGGGATTACGTCATCGGACTGTTCGTCGGCGCCATAGCCTGGGGCCTCACCCTCGGCAGCAGTGGTGGGTCGGGCCGCCCTTTTTTCGCTGACGTCGCGCAGTCGGATATGGATCACATTCTGCTCGCGGTCGCCGGGGGAGCGGTCTTCAATGTTGCCAATTTGCTGCTCGTTGCTGCGATCGACATTGCCGGTCTGGCTGTAGCTTTTCCGGTCGGCATTGGGCTTGCGCTTGTGGTCGGAGCCGTGAGCAGTTATGTCATCGCTCCCGCCGGCAATTCGTTCCTCCTGTTCGGGGGTATTGCAATTGTGATGGTGGCCATCATTCTGGACGCCGCGGCGTATCGCCTCCGCGAACGACAGCGCAGTCTCACGTCGCGCGGCGTTATTCTCAGTCTTGTCTCCGGCGTGCTCATGGGCAGCTTCTATCCGTTCGTCTCCCGCGCCATGACGGGCGACGGATCGCCTGGGCCCTACGCAACTTCCCTCTTTTTCGCTATCGGCGTTGGTCTGTGCTCGCTCATCGCCAACACTCTGCTCATGATGCGTCCTCTGGATGGCAGCCCGCGGGTCTTCTTTCGCGGCTACGTACAAGCTCGTGGATCATGGCATGTGTGGGGCATTCTTGGCGGGGCTGTGTGGTGCTCGGGCGCCATTCTCAACTTCGTTGCATCGCGGGCGCACGTCGTCGGTCCGGCGGTTTCGTATTCCATCGGGCAGGGTGCAACCATGATATCCGCAGCCTGGGGCGTTTTCATCTGGCGCGAATTTGCGGGTGCCCCTGGGCGCGCGAAAGCACTTCTTGCCTGGATGTTTGTCCTTTTCATTGCGGGACTCGGCGCTATCGCGCTTGCCCCGGTCTTTTGAAGGAGTAGCTTGGCAAACCACAATGGCGTATCGTGCACCGGCCGAGCTGGGTTACTTATCTTCGCGTTTTATTAACGGTACAATGGGAGCTTAACGCACCCATGCGAGCATCGCGTGCTTGAGAACGAATAATGTGGAGCGCGAGCACCGGTCTTACAGGAGAGATCTAAACATGCAGCGTAAGCCCATCCTAGTGGTCGGCAGCCTTAATACTGATCTGGTGGCCGTCGCCGACACCATTCCGGCGGTCGGCCAAACGGTAATCGGAACAGATTTTCAGGTACATCCCGGGGGTAAAGGCGGCAATCAGGCCATGGCCGTAGCACGGCTTGGATATCCGGTGCGCATGATCGGCCGGGTCGGCAACGATTCCTTCGGCTCTCAACTTCGTGCACAACTCGAATCTGCTGCGGTTGACTGTTCCGCTCTCGCGGTCAGCGAAGGACCATCGGGCGTTGCGGTCATCCTGGTGTCGCGCGCCGGCGAAAACAGCATCGTGGTTGCTCCCGGGGCGAACGCGAAGGTGACGCCCGACGATATCGATCGGAACATCGAACTGATCCGAAGCGCGGGGATCGTCCTTGCTCAACTTGAGATCCCGCTCGAAACGGTCGCACACCTTGCGAATGTTTGCAAACGCGAAGGGGTCTCATTTTTCCTCGATCCCGCGCCCGCCGCTGCGCTTCCTGAAGAACTTCTTCGCAGCACCGCGTGGTTCACGCCTAACGAGACCGAGGCTGCCTTCTACCTTGGCGACGTTGAAGACCTGGCGCCTCCTGAGATAGCTTCACGCCTGCATGCCCTCGGCCCTCGCGGTGTGGTCCTCAAGTTAGGGGCGCGCGGTGCGTACGTCTCCACCAGTGAGGTCCAGTGCCTGGTTCCAGCCGTCCCGGTCCAAGCCTTAGACACCACAGCCGCAGGGGATGCTTTCAGCGGGGCCTTTGCCACGGCGCTCATGCTCGGCAAGTCCCCTGCCGAAAGCACCGCATTTGCCGTCGCCGCGGCGGGCATTTCCGTCACGCGCTCTGGCGCGCAACCCTCCATGCCCAATCTGCAGGAAGTTGCCGCAGTTCTTGAAACCGATGTCAGCGGGCTCCGCACTGTCGCGGCTCGTTCGAAATAAGCTCAGGACGATCAGAAAAAACACAACGGTGAGCAAGTTGATCACGAAGGCATTCAAAGCCGCATCTCGCATTGCAGTCGCCACGGTCTGCTCCCTGGCGACTTTCACCACCGCGCAAGACACCCACTTCGCTCCCAAGGATCAGCAGATCCCGGGGCCGCCATGCTTCACGATTCGCGGCGCATGGGAGGGAGGCTACGTACCATGCATCGAGGCGAGCCACGCCATCTGGCTCAAGGACATCACCCACTGGCGCGACGAGCGGCGCATTCGGGTAGGCTTCGATCCATCCCGCTACAATCTGCCTGAACTCAAGTGGACGCAGTCCTCCTTCATCCAGCCGCAGATGATGGTCCACGACCGCTACTTCTACGATCCAGTCGCTGGCAAATACACGGTCGACAAGTACCTTGACGATCTCCAGAAGCGTTATGGCGGCATCGACGCTGTCCTGGTCTGGGCAACCTACCCGAACATGGGCATCGACGATCGCAATCAACTGGACATGGTCCGCTCCATGCCCGGGGGCGTAGAGGGCGTCCGCAAGATGGTTTCAGACTTTCATCGCCGGGACGTCCGCGTCCTTTTTCCCATCATGATGTGGGATCAGGGCACCCACTCAATTGAAACCGACTGGCCCACGGCCGTTGCCACGCTCATCAAGGAGATCGGGGCAGACGGCATCAACGGGGATACCCAGGATGGCGTCCCCCTGACTTTCTCTTTAGCTGCCGAAAAGATGGGACACCCGCTCGCATTCGAGCCCGAGGACGGTCCTCACGACGAAGGCATCTCCTGGAACGTCATGACGTGGGGACAGTACGAGTTCGGCTTCGTCCCGACGGTCGACCGCTACCGCTGGCTTGAGCCTCGGCACATGGTGAACATCCAGGGCCGCTGGGTTCGAGACAAGACCGACGATCTTCAATACGCCTTCTTCAATGGCGAAGGTTGGGAGAGCTGGGAAAACGTCTGGGGCATCTTCAACCAGGTCACGCCTCGGGATGCAGAAGCCACTCGCCGCATGGCCACTATCGAACGCGGTGTAGCACCATTCCTTGTCAGCCAGGGCTGGGAGCCCTTTTACCCCATGCACCTCTATGGGGTATTCGCCTCCCGCTGGCCGCTGGGCGACAGCACGGTGTGGACCATCGTCAATCGCAACGAATACAACGTTGATGGACGCCAGATGTCTGTTCCGCACAAGGAAGGCACGCGCTACTTCGACCTGTACCACGGCGTCGAACTCCAAGCCTCCGTAGAAGGAACACAGGACGTTCTTTCCTTCGGGACCGAAGCTCACGGATATGGCGCCATCCTCGCCCACCCCGGGGAGCCCGACTCCGGAATTCGCCAGCTTGTGGCGAAGATGAAAGAGCTCTCCTCCACTCCGCTCTCAACGTTCTCGCACGTGTGGAAACCGGTCAATCAGCAGATCGTCTACATTCCGCCAACCGAGCCAGCATCCAGCGCGCCCGAAGGCATGGTACGCATTGAAGGCGGCGACTATCTGTTCCGCGTAGAAGGTATCGAGATCGAAGGGACGGACGACGTCGGCGTTGACGTGCAATACCCCTGGGAAGATTCAGCGCGTCGCTTCCACGAACACCGAACGCAGATCAAGCCGTACTACATGGACAAGTACCCGGTCACCAACGCCCAGTTCAAGAAGTTCCTTGATGCCACCCATTACCTTCCCAAGGACGACCTGAACTTCCTGAAGGACTGGAAGAACGGCAACTTCCCGGATGGCGGTGCCAACATGCCCGTCACCTGGGTTTCGCTCGAGGACGCTCGCGCCTACGCCAAATGGGCCGGCAAGCGTCTTCCCCACGAGTGGGAATGGCAATTCGCTGCACAAGGCAACGATGGCCGCACCTTTCCCTGGGGAAACTGCGATTGGCTCGCGCCGGTTCTTTCCGGGGGGCCCCTGGCGTGCCCGTCCCAGAGCGATCCGGCGGATTCTCCCGCGCCCATCCCAGACAAAGGCCGCGTGATGGCTGCTGCTGCTGACGTGGACGCCCACCCCAAAGGCGCGAGCCCCTACGGGGTCATGGACATGGTGGGTAACGTGTGGCAGTGGACCGACGAGTACACGGACGAACGGACGCGTGCCGCCATCCTGCGCGGAGGCAACCACTATCAGCCGCAGGGTTCCATCTGGTATTTCCCGCAGGCTTATCGCAACCAGCAACACGGCAAGCTGCTGCTCATGGGCGACTCCTACGACCGCTCCGGCGGCCTGGGCTTCCGCTGCGTCAAAGATGCGCGTTGACTCCAAATTTGCCCTCTGTGCCGTGAGGCCGGGACCTGCGCAGATCCCGGCCTCATCTCGCGTCCGGTTGTTGCGCTTGACAAGCCTGAAGAAGCGGCACTAACACTCGCAGCACTGCATTTTGAAAGATTTCAAGATGATCAAGAGCGCAGCCTTCCGTGGAAGCTCTCGACATGACCGTTCTGCATCGGCCTTCCCGGCTGGATATGTACCAGCCCCACTTTCCAGTCTTCCGCCCAGCCCAGCATGCGGCGCGAGGTGAACTCGGGTCCGTTGTCCGAGCGCACGTTCTCCGGCCGGCCACGCTCTTCGATCAGCCTCTCCAACACACGCGTCACCCGTCTGCTGCCATATCGTCTCCATCCTCGACGGCCTGCATGCTGAATTTCCAAATGCGACGATCAACTTCGTTCCCGGCACACAGTTCCTCCGCCCCGATGGAGTGCCAGTGCCCAACGCGCTGCTGACTACGCCAGAAGGTAAACCTGGCTTGAAGGCCGAGTACAACGAGGGCCGTCGAGGACCAGACGAACAGTCCAAGTCGATCCTCAGCCGGACCGAGCCCAATGTCAGCCTGACGCAAGATAATGTGCCGCGAGAGGTGGCAGAAAAGAAAAGCTTCGGCGTGCGATGGTCTGGATTCCTGACAGCGACTGACTCCGGAGACTTCCTTCTCGGCCTTCGTTCGCAGGGCTTCACCAGGGTAACGGTTGATGGCAAGCAGGTAGCGATGGCGTACGGCGGCTCCGAAACTGCGCCGGTCGTTGGTCGTGTCCACCTCGAAAACGGCCGCAAGGCTGCGCTGGAAATTACGTACGGCGCACAGAACGGAAAGGCTCATGCAGAACTGATCTGGGCCAAGGTCAACAACGCGGTCTCTCCCGAAGCTATAGCGGCTGCGAAAGAGGCCGATGTGGTCCTTGCTGTCGTGGGGATTACGAGCCAGCTTGAGGGCCAAGAGATGCCAGTAACCGAACCTGGCTTCTTCGGCGGAGATCGCACCAGCATCGATCTGCCTCAGCAAGAGGAAGATCTAGTAGAGGCGGTGGCCGGTTCCGGCAAACCACTTGCGGTCATTCTCATGAACGGGAGCGCCTTGGCGGTCAACTGGATCAACGACCATGCTAATGCCGTTCTCGATGCGTGGTATCCCGGCGAAGAGGGCGGAGCGGCGGTTGCGGAAACCTTGAGCGGTAAGAATAACCCTGGAGGCCGGCTACCTGTTACGTTTTACAAGGGCGTGGATCAACTGCCCAACTTCGAAGATTACGGAATGGCGAATAGGACATACCGCTACTTCACGGGCAAGCCGCTGTACGCCTTCGGTTTTGGGCTTAGCTACACGAAGTTTTCCCACAGCGAACTCAAGATTGCAAGAACTGTCACCACCGAACAAAGCATGGACGCAGATGTCACTGTAACCAATATCGGCAAACTCGCCGGAGACGAAGTTGTGCAACTCTATCTCAAGTTCCCCGCTGTCAAGGGAGCTCCGCTCATTGGTCTTCGCGGGTTTCAACGCATTCACCTGAACCAGGGTGCCAGCCAAAAGGTGCACTTCCACCTCACCCCCGCGACCTCGGTATGACCACGGAGGAGGGCGTTCCCATCATTGCAGAAGGTGACTACACCATCAGTATCGGGGGAGGACAGCCGGAGGCCGGTGCGCCAGGCGTAAGCGGCCAATTCCACATTGACGATCAGTACGCATTGCCGGAATAGTCTCAATCTGCGGCTCGGTTAGAACCACAAGGGACGGCTCGCGATGATAGATCGTCCAGTCCGCTTTCACCGGCTTCAGATGTGGAAGTTACGCATCGTTTCGCGTCCGCCGCAAATTCCAGCGCCAAGGAACAAACAGCAGAGCGTTGTGCATGTGATGTAACGCTCACGCAAAGGGGCAGTTAGAAACAAATTATGCTCATCCGAATCGTAGTGTGTCTCCTTTTTGTCCTGAGCTCCGGCCAAAGTCTATTCGGCCGAGCATTCGCTTTAACGGTGAACGACAAGAATTACCTCGACACTCAAGGTTTCAGCGTATTCCTGTACGACAGCACCTACCATCCCGTGTTCGTAGACCAGAAGAACACGGCCATGGAAATGATTCTCCACGGCCAGCGCATCGCCACGAATGGCGACGTGCGCCTGATGCCAACGCCCGAGCAATGGGACCTGGTTGCGACCCTCAAGGGGCGCCACTCCGATAAGGCGCACAACCGACTCACAGCCGACCTCGGTTTCCCGACATTCGATCTCAGCTACACCCTGGAAGTCGCGGCGGAACCAGGTGGTGTGAGGGTCAGCATCAATCTGGACAAGCCGCTACCCGAGAAATTGGCCGGTCGAGCAGGCTTCAACCTAGAGTTCCTTCCCTCCATCTACATGGGCAAGGCTTACCTGGTGGACGGAACGAAAGCCGGCATCTTCCCGCGAACACCTAACGATCCGATGGTCAAGGTGTTGCCGCTGCCTGATGCGCCGAAACAGGCGTACTACCTGGAGGACTGGGACAAGGCAAAAGGGTACACTCAGCCGCTGCCGTTCGCCGAAGGCAAGAGCATCACGTTGGGCGTCGACGATGCGCTCGCCCGAGTCAACGTGAAATCGGATACGTCGGACCTCATGCTGTTCGATGGACGCGACCGTGCGCAGAACGGCTGGTTCGTATTGCGTTCGCTGATCCCTTCGGGCAAGACCACGGGCGCCATCGTGTGGCACATCCGGCCCGACGTGATTCCGAACTGGACGCGGCCACCGATGATTGCGCACAGCCAAGTCGGTTATGCGCCAGGATTCTCCAAGGTGGCAGTAATCGAACTCGACCCGAAATACAACGGACCAAAGACAGCCAAAGTGCTGCGCCTGATGGAGGACGGATCGTACAAGCAGGTATTCGAGGGCTCAATTACGCCTTCAACACCGTGGCTGCGCTATGTCTATTCGAAATTCGAGTTCACTCCGGTCAAGGATCCCGGCCTCTATGTAATCCAGTACGCAGACCAGCGCACGGCGCCCTTCCCCGTCTCCAAGGACGCGTACGCGAACACCTGGCAGGACAGCCTGGACCATCACCTCGCGGAGCAGATGGACCACGTGTCGGTTCGCGAAGCCTACCGCGTGTGGCACGGCGCTTCGCACCTGGATGATGCTCGTCTCGCGCCCGTCGTTGGGGAGCAATTCGACGGCTGGAATCAGGCCACACCAACCGACGGTAAGTACAAAGGCGGCGATCACATTCCTGGAATGAACGTAGGGGGCTGGTATGATGCGGGCGACTTCGACCTGGAGGAGCCTGCGCAGCTCAGCGTGATACAGAGTCTGGCTCTGGCGTATCGCGAATTTGACCTGAAGTATGACGAGCTAAGGGTGGATGAAGCGGCGCGCGAGGTTGAGATGCATCGTCCCGACGGCGTGCCGGATACGGTGCAGCAAGTCAAGCACGGCGCACTGCTCATCCTGGCGCAGTTCCACAATATCGGCCACTCGATTCGCGGCACTCACGAACCGGATTTACGCCAATATACGCATCTCGGCGACGCAGCGTCCAAGACCGACGGCCGGATCTATGACCCTAATCTCGGTCCAAACGAAGTGAACGGCGACTTCTCCGGCAAGCCCGACGACCGCTGGATTTTTTCCAATACGAACCCGTTCCTGCAGTGGAATGCTATTGCGTCGCTCGCTGCATCCGCCGATGTGCTTAAAGGCTGGGACGACGCATTAGCGAAAGACTGCCTCGAGACCGCAATCAAAGCATGGAAGGAAGAGAAGGCTCACCCGACGAAGAGTTCGGCGGGCGGCGGCTTCGACGAATCGGCAGCGGCAGGTACGGCTGGAGGTGGCGTACTGGGCGCGTCGCAGGGCGTGCTGGCTGGCCCTGGAGGCGGTCGTAACGGACGGGGCAGCTCGGGCGCTCCGACAAGTTCTGGGACAACCAGCGCAGCAGTAGCTCCTCCGACCGGTTTCGGCGGCGGCGGCGGCTCTAACGTCGGACCGGACTGGGGTGCAGCTCTTGAGCTGACCATTGCGACAAATGGCGCCGAGCCCTACAAGTCCCGCCTGAAGGAGCTGTTTCCTTTGATGATTACCCCGCAGCAGATGGGGTTCCGTGGTTGGACCGCCGTTCGGGCATTGCCCTACCTTGATGCGAGCGCGAGAGATCAAATGCGGGAAGCGGCGAAGACATACATGGCGGGTCTGGACAAGCAGTTGGACGCCACCCCGTTCGGCGTGCCCCCGAGCCTGGGCACATGGGGCGGCTCGGGCGCCGTGGTTGACATGGCCATCCGCATGTACTTTCTGCACAAAACGTTTCCGGATCTTGTGAGCCCCGACTACACGCTTCGCGCGGTCAATTACATTCTTGGAACGCACCCGGTATCCAGCACTTCGTATGTTGCGGGCGTCGGTACGGTGTCGAAGACCAAGACGTACAGCAACAACCGCGCCGACAACGCTTACATCCCGGGTGCCCTGATTCCGGGATACATCATCATCAAGCCGGATTTCCCGGAGTGCATTGACGACTTCGGATTTCTTTGGTTCGAGGACGAAGCTGTGGTTGCCGGATCGGCAAGCTGGGTCGTGGCAGGCAACGCTGCGGACGCGATTACGAAAGAATTGAAGTAGGCGAGTAGAAGTTGCGGGGCAGCCAATCCGGTGAATGACAGACATCGTGTTGCCCGCGGACGAAGCTCAGTAAGTAAAACCACACCGCGCTACAGGAGAGAGGCTTGAGGCACACTACGGGCTCGGACGTAACGCTCACCCGCCGTGCGCTTTCTGACGGAGTATGTCATTCCGTTGCTGGTGCCGTCGTGGGAGCTGTGACATGCATTCATTCTCCGTCGGAAGCCACCCCGACGGGAATTGAGTCCATGTTGCCAAAGTACGACCGGAAGATTACCGACGCGCCATTGTGGGAAGATCGGCGCGCATATATCGTTCGGCTATGAATCAGCAAGTCCTCATTGCTAAAGCAAGACTCTCCTTGAAGCAAGATCGGTTCCAGTCTGCTGGCGATCACCAAACGGCCGACGACGCACATCGGCAGATTCTCCAAATGGACGCTCTCGTCGCCTATCTAAGCCAGACTCAGACGGACCGACCGATTCCTAGACTTCAATCATCTTGAAGAGACCAGCCTTTCGCAAATTGGCGATACCCGGCCGCGCCCGCGCACAGCAACCGTTCTCGCCCAACGACTCCGGTAGTCCGGGCGTCAAGTCGATTGGAACGATAATCAACTACTCGCGGAGATGGCCGATTCGGCAATTCGAGGTCCAGTCACCGGCTACTCGGAAACTACACCCCTTTTCGACCAGCTTCCTTTCAACCGCCTCCACAAAAGGAGACGCCTTGATGCGATCTCCTTCCCTGCGAGGATCGGCAAGTCCTCTTTCGCTTCGAGCGTTGTGGCTTACATCCTTCGCATTCTGTTGAATGCCCGGAACCAATCGCCCGCTCTCACGACTGTAAACAAACTTTAATAATCCTGTGAATGACTAGTCACAATCGCGGCCTAAAGTCGACTGCGGTAATCCTATTTAGTATTAGTAACTCGCGACAGATTTGGAAAGGCACGAAAGCAGCAGACAATGTGCCAGTTGCATTCGACCCCGGACATCACCTTCTTTAGGAGGCTTGCAGGACTTCCGGCATGCTGATTGCTGTCGACTTCTTCAACCGGCACCGTACGAATCCTGTCGGCCCCGCTTCGTAGCAGGCGCGCAGCTGCTCTGGCGCTCCAAGCTTCCTGATGAACTTACGAATCGAATCCTCGCGGTTGACGATGGATCCGAGGCTGATTATTCTGCCGTGGGATAGGAGGGTTCCCACATGGGGTTCCCAATCGAAAATGACTGAAGTTGATCTTGAAGATTTAAAAGAGCTTATGCGATTGAAGCACCACATTTGCGAATCACAAGTTATTGATTTTGTTAGAGATTCTCAGTTCGGGACCAGGGGATCGGCGGTTCGAATCCTCTCTCCCCGACCATTAAAATCAACAAGTTACGGTTGCTGGTTTCCCCTGATCTAGGCTGGGGCACTCAAAAAGGGTACCCATTCAGGGTTGTTTTTCTGCCTTTTTCGTGAGGTCGGAGCGCCGCATTTGCCGACGGTTCGGCATACACAGGCTCCATGGCCCCGAGAGACCGCATCGACCCGCTCATATCAATCCAGTCTAGTTAAAGCCAGCAGTTGCGGGTGCTGGGATTTTCCCTCTAAGCAAGTTGAGTTAAAGAGAGAATGTCTTCGGGCTCTATCCGTGAAAAAGGCAAGTTCTCAACCGGTCAATGTGACCCGTCTTTAGTGACGGGGGCTCTCGCCGCCAACGTCTCACGTCACCATTGTAAGCGCCGTCGGCGCGACGCTCGACAATTCCTAGCCGGCTTTGGTGTCTCCTATGGAATATGGCAAGAAAAGTAATGATTCTCACGGCACTGATCGTAGCGGTCTTTGCAGAAGTCGGCGCATCTCAGACGCTGGCTACTCCCGCAACTCACAACGCACAGAAGAGTGGTCCCACAGCCAACGTCGAGTTTGGAGGAACCTACGACTCGGATGGCCAAGTCTATGAGCTGAACTCAAACGTCGGCTACGAACTCAATCCACACTTTGGGTTGGGCATTGGCGTGCCCTTTTACTTCATCAACCCATCCTCATCAACTGGTGGCAGCTCGACCAGTGGACCCGGCAGTCCATACCTGTCCTTGCATCTGAAGTATCCCGGATCGGCCATCGACTTTGCCTCAGCCCTGACCGGCGCAGCGCCGACTGGCGACAGCAAAAAAGGACTGAGCACTGGACGGGCGACATTTGATTGGACCAATCATTTCGATGACGCGTTCTCGAATCTAACCCCGTCGATCGACATCGGAATTGCCAACACCATTCCCGACTCGCAATTGTTTCGGCGGCCCTCCTACTCGTTGATCACCATCTGGGACGTACCAGTAAGATTCAACGTCGCATTCTTCCAGAACGGAATAGCGAGCGGGAACTGATAGACCACGCTCAGTTGCACCGCGTTGCCTGGAATGCTCCACTCCTGAATGTTGTAACTGTTTTGAGTGGTGCACGTCGCGTCCCACGCCGTTTGCGAGAAGCCATTGGTGCCTGAAGGGACATGCTGAGACAAAAAGGTTTGAGGTGACCGTCAGATTGTTTGTATTGATCCCAAGATAAGTGAAGCGATTTCCGGGCTTCGGGAAGAAACATCTCAACAACCTTCGTGTTCGCGTCCCGCGGCGCTCGCGACTTCACGGATACGCCATCATGGCTGCCATTGCCAGTACATCCGACCAATGCAGCGCGGATCATGGACCGGAAACTAGTGGGGCTCTGGGTCGCCCTCAACCAGCTTGTACCGGTACTGTTCACGCTCCACGTTCGTGGCCTGCTGGCGGAGTGCCGCCAGGTGTTTCAACAATTCTGGAATCTCACCTTGCCGATCACTCTTTCGAAGCGCCAGGATCAAGTGGTAAACCGCGCTCTGATCTTTAGGATCGATCTCGAGTGCTTTCCTGCACTGTTCAGCAGCTTCTGCAAATTGCCCATTCTGAAGATAAAGTTTTGCCAACACAGCGCGCGCCGGGCTAAGGGTCGGACGGAGACGAACCGAATCCTTTGCTGAACTCATGGCTGTGCGAAATTCGGCACTGCCAGCCGCCGGACCTTGCTGCGCGAGAATATCGGCCCTGAGATACAGCAGGATTGGATCTCCAGGCATGCGCACCAGTTTTGCCTCAACACCAGCCAGCGCGTGTGCGAGATCATTTTGCTGAACTGCGGCGAGTCCCTGCGCTGCGACACTCAACGACTGGCTGGGGTCAAGATCGTAAGCCTTGTCGAAATCCGCCTGGGCCTTCTCGTACTCGGCCAGCTGGACGTAGAGCACTCCTCGGGCAAAATAAAGAGGGGCCGCCTTCGGTTGCAGGGCCAGTCCATCATTCACCACGTTGATTCCAACCTCGAATGACTGATGCGTGGCCGAGAGTGCGGCGAAGTCTACATAAAGACCGACGTTTTCCGGCCTCAGCAGGATTGCCTGTCGCAATGCCTCTACAGCTTTATCAGTATCGTGGGCATCCTCGTAGGCCGCGGATGCCAACTCAAGCGTTGACGCATCCAGCCTTTCATGCAACACGGGATCAAGCGTTGCAATCGCTTGCTCAGGGTGATGGGCAATCAACTGAACGGATGCCAATACCTGGCGCTCGCGGCGATCGTCAGGATTCAGAGCGAGAGATTTTTTGAATACGGCCGCCGCGTTATCGAACTGCCTGACTTTCGCAAGGCAGATTCCATACGCATGGAGAGCAGGGAGTCGCGATTCAAACAAATCCGCAGCTCGGTCAAAATGAACCACTGCCGCGGCGCAGTTTCCCTGCTGATACTCAAGCACTGCGAGCATCCCGTGGCTTGTCAAATCGTTTGGTCTTAGCATAAGCAGATGCTCAAGGTCGGGAATTCCCGCGGCGTCTCCCTCGTCGTATTCAATCTGCGCCGCGCCTTGCAATGCCGCAACGTTGTCTGGCGCTAGTTTGAGTGCGCGTCGAAATGAATGGAGCCCTTCCTTTTTATGATTGACCGCCGCGTATGCGACACCCTGCATCGTCCAAAGGTCAGTGCTGGCCGGCGATTGCTGCAGTGCAACGCGCAGCATTCCCAGGGCTTTGTCGAATTGTTGTTCGCGCAGCGCTGCTGCAATTTGCGCGGCGCGATCTTCTCCCAGCTGCGCCGCGGCGCTCAAAAGCAGTGAAAGCGAAAGGGCAATCCAGACCAATGCTCTCAAGCCGAACAAATGAAACATAGTCATGACTGATTCTGATGAAGCTTTGCGCAGGATTAAGCCCTCTCGACAAGACAAGGGAATTGTAAGTCCCAGAATGCGGTGGTCAACCTCAACAGGTCAAGGAAACAACAGGCCGGCACGCTCGAGGAGCGGGCCGGCCGTCGTCATCACCTTTAAGTTGCTGTCGCTGTTAGAACCGGAGCTTCCCGCCTAGCTGCCAGAATCTCGGCTCGTGCGAACCGGTCGCAGCACCGAAGCTTCCGTCCGGAATGTTCGTGTCCACGTTTGCGTAGTTTGCCCGGTTAAACAGGTTGAAGAATTCAAACCGGACCTGGAAGTTCACATGTTCTCCGATCGGCGTGTCTTTGTAGACGTTGGTATTCGTCTCAAAGAAATTCGGCCCCCGGAACTGCATTGGCTTTTCGTTCCCTCCCTGCCCAAATGCCGGGACCGCAAAATTCGACTTCGGGATGGCTCCGGTGAGCCACGCCTTATTGTCTGTTAGCTGGTGATAACTCAAAGCATTCGGGTAGTCGAGGTTGTTGCCATCCGCGTTGTAGTCGCCGCTGCCCGGAGCATATCCAATGGCAGGATTTCCAGCCGACGGACAGGGCGGGGCCCCGGCCGATGTGTTCTGACACACCGGGTCGTAGGAGTTGAAGTTTGCTGCCGTCAAGGGATATCCGGACTGGAAGACCGTCGTGCCGCTGAGACCCCAGCCTCCGGTTATGTGTCCCACAGCGCCTTTACCCTCGTTCAGACCCTGCAATGAGTAGTTGTAGCTGAAGGAGACTCGGTTCGGCACATCGAAGATTGACGGGCCATAGTACTGCGACGGATTGTCGGGTGTCGGATAAGCCAGGCCATCGTCCTTTGAACTTGCACGCGTATACGAGATGTCCATATATCCGCGCGTGACGCGCCCCGCCAAGTCAAAAAACACTCCGTTGTAGTTCCCATGACGATCGTTGTCGGCATAACTTATCGAACCGAAGCTGGGATTGAGTCTGGTTGGCGCTCTGCTCTCATGCGTAATCAGGTCTCCCGATTGCACGTTGATGTCCACGCCATAGGCGACGTTCCCAATGGAGTTGCCGTTGCCAACGATATCGTAGGAATGGGACCCGCTATATCCGACCGTGGCGCCAAATATTCTGCTTATTCTCTTCTCCACGCTCAATGACCAAATATCGGATTTAGGCGATTTCAAGCGCGGATTGATACCACCGATCGAGAAGTTGGCGCCCACAACTCCGCCCTGTGAGTTTAGCCCACCTGGGAATGTCGGAAAGGTGAAACCAAACGGCGGCTTGTTCGTGGTCCCCAGTACAAAAATGGGAGAATTCGCGGTTCCTGCGAAGAAAGTAGGATTTACCAATCCAGGAGGACTCCCGCGGAACTCCTCTTGGACGTTCGCTGAGGTCAACCAGTTGTTGTAAATGCCAAACCCGCCGCGTATGGCCCATCCTCCATTCCCTGACGGATCCCACACGAATCCAGCTCGTGGACTCCACAGATTGCTTACAGACTGAAGCAACGCATTGTGAGTAGCTTTTGCAGATCCGCTGGCGATCTGGGCGGCTCGTGTGGTGCCCCCGCCAAGATAGAAGTTGCCGAAAACGGTCGACGCGTTCTTCGACCAGGGGTTTCCGCTATCGTCAAAACGCAGACCCAACGTGAGCGTCAGGTTCTTTCTGGCCTTCCATGTGTCTTCCGCAAACACCCCCCACGTTCTTGCCGCTGCGTCCCAGTTCCACAACTGCTGCGTCCCTGTTACGGGGTTGTACATGACTCCGGCTTCGTTGGCGGGCGCGTCCTGAGCCAGCTTCAACAGGTTATCGAAGGCAAACTTGGGCTGCGACCACGGCCCCTGGAACGGTTCTACGTCATCTCCGTACCAACCCTCGTATCCGAACTTGAGAGTGTGCGTGCCGCGCACATGCGTAAGCACGTCGCGCCAGTGATAGTTATGCTGGATAAAATCGCCTTGCGCAAAACCCACACCGTATGCCTGGCCGCCGTCCGCATTAATTCCATTCACAGAGATGGAAGGCACCGTGTAGTCTTTTGCGCCGCTGCCCAGAACACCCTCAACTCTGCTCTGTCCGGCCATCACTTCGTTGAGAGTGTTCATTGAAAATGTATGGGTCCATCCTACCTGTCCAGCAATCTGCCAGGTGTTATTCAGGGCCGAGAACTGCGGCATCGGCGATGCTGCGCCGGTCTGCAGCAGCGTGCGGTACAGACTGACGTAGATTCGTTCCTTCTTGAATCCCTCATCAATACGGGCAAAGTACTGGGTTCCGTTCCGGATTTGCGTGGCACCGAAGGAGCCCTGGTCAATGACCGCCAAATCGCATGGCACTCCGTTCTGTCCAGAGGCAGTTCCACAACTGGAACCAAATACATCCGCCGCGGTCTGCTGTACATGGGTTCCGCCGATTCCGGAAGGTAGATACTTGTTGAGGATCGACGTCCCTACAGTATTGGGGTAATTCGTTTTCGCCCAGGAGATGAACTGAGGATCCGCGAACGTCACCGAACCGCCGGCACTCGCGGATGAACGCAATGGCTCCACGGCAAAATAGAAAAAGCTGTCATGGTGCGGAACAATCTGCCCGCCTATCGCGAAGTCCATGTTGTTGGAGTGGAAAGGCTGGTAGGGATGACCCACAAAGTGCTGGCTGGCAAACATTCCCTGATAATTGAACCAATCCGATGCTGAACCGTGAAACCGGTCCGTTCCCGACTTGGTGGTGAAGATCGTCTGCAGTCCTGCAGCCCGGCTGTGTTCCACCGAAAATGTGTTTACTTGAACACTAGTTTCCTGAATCGAATCCGGCTGTGGAGTAAGGTTCAATACGCCTTGTCTGATTCCGCTCGTCACGTCCAGGCCATCGATGACGTACTGATTGTTGTTCTGTCCCTGGCCGTTCGCGCTGGCATCCACCTGCTCTTCGGTAGAGTAGTTGTCCACTCCAGAGGCCGGGCTTCCCGATGTGCTAGTTCCTAGACCCGACACTCCCGGGCCCATGGTTACAAGTGTGACGAGGTTCCGACCTACAATCGGAAGTTCCGCAACCGCATTGTTGTCCAACGTGAACTCGGTTCGGCTGTCCGCTGTATCCACGATCGGTGCTTGGGTGCTGACTGTGATGGACTCTTGCGCGGAGCCGACTCGCAGCGCGATCGGGAGATTCACGTTCTGCTCGGTTAGCAATGTCACGTCAGCTTCAGATTTTGAGAACCCTGCGCCGTGAACCGAAATCTTGTAGTCGCCCGGAGCAAGACTGACGAAACGATAGTTTCCTGAGGCATCAGTCTTTGCCTCCTTGGTCGTTCCCGTGGCAGTGTTGACGAGTTCGATTTGAGCTTTGGCAACACCGGCACCCGTCGGGTCCAGCACAACACCCTGGAGGCCCGCCGTGAATTGCGCCAGGGCGGGCACTGACCAAAGTGCTAATAGCGAACACCACACGGTAACAAGGTGAAGCATCTTGCGTCGTGGCATGGACACCTCCTGAAAATGCAGATCGGGCATGGTTTTCGTTTCGTGTCAGAAAACGCTTCCCGAATCACGTAACTTTCTAGAGCGTTCATGGATGGGCTGTCAATGGGTTCTATGTACCATTGCCGGGAAATGAAGCATCACCGCTTCCAGCCCTTGTTGGCCACCAACCCCTTACCTTCGCGGATGGTAATGAGCTGATTCGCGTGTATTTGCTGGTAGCGCTCGTGCAATCCACTGGGCCAGTGGACCTCAATATCGGCTTCGTTCACTGTTCCCAAACCAAAATGAAGCCGTGGATCATTGCAGGAGTAGTAGCTCGACTGGCTGACAAGGGCCTGCGCCTGGACCTTGTTGCCGTAATGGGCGATGACACGAGCTCCAATTGCGCTTCGGTTCGACTTCACGCCTTCCAGTTTGATCTTCAGCCAGTTCTGCGTGCCTTTGAGATCGTTTCTGAGCAGCGAAGGCGGTTCATTCATGTTCACGATCAGCACATCCACGTCGCCGTCGTTGTCAAAATCGCCGAAGGCACAACCCCGACTGCTGTGCACCGCCGTAATGCCTTCTCCGCCCTGAGATTCCAGTTCCTCAAAGGTGCCGTTCCCCAGGTTTCGAAACAAGACCCGCGGCGTCTTGTAGGGGTACTGCGGCATCTTCTTCTCGACCTCCGGATAAACGCTGCCCGTGACGAACAGCACGTCTGGGTATCCGTCGTTATCCAGATCCACCATGCCCGCGCCCCAACTGGTAAAGCGCGTCTCCACGCCGATCTTCGCAGCCCGGGTTACCTCATCAAAATTGGCCTTTCCGTCGTTCCGGTAGAACCCACTCGTATCGCCGATGAAGTGCGTTTTGAATAAATCCAGGTGGCCGTCGAGGTTATAGTCACCAATCCCCACACCCATTCCCGCCTGTTCCATCCCATCATCACTTAGCGCCACTCCTCGAGTCACACCTTCTTCGCGAAAGGTGCCGTCATGATTGTTCATAAACAGCAGGCTTGGTGTTGAATCGCACGCCACAAAAATGTCGGGCCATCCGTCTTCGTCAAAATCCGCAGCCACGACGGTCATTCCATAGCTCTCCGTCGCGACATCGATGCCCGCCTGTTTCGTAACATCTGTGAATGTCCCATGGCCATTGTTGCGATAGAGAGAGTGACGCCCGGCCGGCAACCCGCGCGGCCCGCAGTTGACTGGAATTCCCTTCCAGTTGCAGGTTGATTTCTCTCCCGGAACCGGCGCGTGCTCAAACGAAAAGCGGATGTAGTTGGAGACGAAAAGATCGAGGTGACCATCGCGGTTATAGTCCACAAAAGCACATCCCGCCCCCCATCGAGCTGGGCCTGTCTCCCAGAGGCCGACTTCCTTCGTCACATCCGTGAAGGTGCTATTCCCATTGTTCCTGTACAGCCGGTTCTGACCGAAATAGGTGCAGAAGATGTCGTCGAAACCGTCGTTGTTGTAGTCGCCGATGCAGACGCCGTTGGCCCAACCGGCAGCTTTCAATCCAGCCTGCTTTGTCACATCCGTGAATGTGCCGTCACGATTGTTCTTATAGAGTCGATTTGTCGCTTCAGCTGGATCACTCTCGAGCCGCGTTCCCGAAAGCAGAAAAATATCCATCCAGCCGTCATTGTCGTAGTCGATGAACGCGCATCCGCATCCATTGGCTTCCAGGATGTACTTCTTCGATTCCACACCGCCGTAGATGACGGGAGCATGCAAGCCTGCTTCTTTCGCTACGTCGGTGAAATGGGCATCGAAAGGACGACCTGAGGGGGCCGGCTTGGCTTGCGCTACGATGTCGCGCGACGCGATTCCCGGTTGCTGTCCCAGCAGATGCTGGCCAGAGGCGCAGAGAGAAAGCAGAACGAAGGAACGGCGGCTGATAGTCATTGAGCGTGTGTTCTGTTGATCGCTCCCCATTATGGGTGCTTCGCGCACAATCAGTAAAGGTTTACCCGCGATTCCCGACAATGATCCTCGCCTATCCGCCCGGAGCCACCACAAGCTTGTACCGATTGCGTTCTCCCTCTTGCCTGGTTGCCTCCTGCCGCGCCCTCGCCAGGCGCTTGAGCAGATCCGGAATTTCCGCATGGTTGTTGGTTTTACGCAACGCAATCACAAGATGGTAGAGAGCGCTCTGATCAGAGGGTGCCTGCTCCAGCACCATCCGGCACTCCTTGGCCGCCAGGTCGCTTTTGCCGGCATCGAGATAATACTTGGCCAGCACATTGCGAGCCGCCGTCAGCGAAGGCTGCAGTGTCACCGCCCGCTGTGCGGAATTCAGACCCCGCTCAAATTCGGCCGAGCCGGGTTCAGCGGATTTCTTCGACAGAATTGCTGCTTGCAGATACCAGAGAAATGCATCGCCAGGCTTCCTCGCCAGCTTATCCCGCACGGTGGCGAGCGCCTGGTCCGGATTGTTCTGGTTCTCTTCCTCGGCAAGCATCCCCTCGGCCGCGGCACTCATACCCTGAGATGGATCAAGCTTCTCCGCTTGTTGAAAATCCGTCTCTGCCTTCTCATACTCGGCCAGTTGCACATACAGCACACCGCGCGCAACATAGAGTGGCGCTGCCGCAGGCTGCAGCTTCAGACCCGCGTTGATCATCTCCACGCCGGTTTGAAATGACTGGTGATCCATGGCGAGTTCAGCAAAATCCACATATAAGGCGGCCTGCATCGGGTCTTTTACGATCGCATCTCTGAGAATCTTGACTGCGTTCGGCGTATCCTTGTCGGCCTCGTATATCGCTGCCGCCAATTGCATCGTGCTGACATCCGGATTGGCATCCAGGAGCGGTTTAATTGTTGCGAGCGCCTCGTCAAGTTTTCCCGCCGAGAGCTGAACTGCCGCCAGTCCTCGCCTGCATCGCGGATCATCCGGGCGAGCCGCCTCCAGCTGCTGGAAGATCTGGATCGCTTCTTCAGTCTGCTTGAGCTTCAACAGGCAGACGCCGTACCCCTGCAGCGCTTCCGGCTGGGAATCCAACATCCGCCCGCTCAGCGAGAAGTGCTTTACCGCCGTGGCACAGTCGCCCTTCTTTTCTGCCATCACCGCCAACATCGCGTGAGAGGTCACATCAGCGGGCCGCAGCTTTAAAACTTGTTCGAGCAGAGATACGGCGTCTTCGTTGCCGGCTTCATATTCGATCTGCGCTGCGCCTTCCAATGCCGGCAGATAGTCTGGAGAACTCTTCAGGGCATGTCGATACGAAGCCAGGGCGGATTTTGTGTCATCTTTTCCCGAGAAGGCGAGCCCCTGAAGCATCCAGAGCTGAGGATTGTTCGGAGCGTTCTGAAGCGCAGGCCGCAGCAACTCGAGCGCCTTGTCAAATTCGCGCCCGCTCAGTGCCGAAGAAATCGAACGCACCCCCTCATTTGCAGCTTGTCCGCAAAGATTTGACCGGATCATAAGCAGGAGCACGATCAAAAAGATCTCGTATGAAAGAAAATTCAGCTTCATCACTTGTCGCAGGTCTCTCTCGCCTTCCCGCACCGGAAAAACGAATTCGTGTTTGCTGGGTAGTCTACCGCCCTCGGTCGGCGGCACGACACGGCGCCATCAACGAGTCGACCCATTCGCTCCGTATAATTGCCGGCAGCTCCGAACAGGAAGAATGCCACGATCCTTGCGCCCCATCTTCCCCATGGGGCTGATGAACCATACCCTTGGGGAGTCGACGGCTGTTATTTAGCTTGCAGGGCCAGAACGAGACGAGCGAAAGGATGTCCCGTGATGATGAGCAGAAGCGATTCTCACTGCGATGGCCAAGCTCTGCCTTGCGCACTTTCCCTCGCGCCGTGGGTGTGCCTTTTGCTCACGCTTTCCTGCGCCGGCTGCAGGCGGATGCCTCTCACAGTGGCGGTCATTCCACGCACCTGCGGCACTGCGCTCTGGGAGTCGGAGCATGCCGGCGCTGCCACGGTGGCACGCTCGGTCGGGCTCAATCTCTACTGGAATGCACCAATGCGCGACAATGATACGCAGACCCAGATTTCTCTGATCGAGAAATCTGTCGATCGAGGTATGGCTGGAATCATTGTGTCGCCAATTCAAACCCTTCCCATGCGTACCCCTATCCGCCGGGTTCTTGCGCGCGGCGTTCCTGTGGTCGTCATCAATACCGAACTTGGCATACCATCCGGACCCAAACTCAGTTATGTCTTGAACGATGAGCAGGCGGGAGGACGCATCGCTGCCCGCAGGATTGGCTTGATCCTGCACGGCAAAGGCAATATCGCTATCGTCGGAATCGAGCCGGCCCTCGAGAGCATCACGGTGCGGGAGCGGAGCCTTGAGACCACGCTCAACCACGAATTCCCGGGAATTCGAGTTGTCGCCCGCCGATTGGGTCTCTCCAGCGTCCCGCAGGAACAGCACAATGCCGAAGAGCTTCTCACCGGCACCGAGTTGCCTGACGCCATCGTGGCACTCTCGCTCGCTTCAACTCGGGGAACGTATTACGCGCTTGCCGAGCTTGCCAAGGCCCACATCATCAAGCTGGTGGGATTTGACCAGGACCTGATTCCCCCCATTCGCGACGGAGGCATCGACTCGGTCGTTGTCCAAAATACCTTCGATATCGGGCGAATTGCGATGGAGCTCATGAATCGCGAGATCCACGGTACCTCCGGATCTGCGGAAGTCAATGTCCAGCCCGTCCTCATGACGCACGAAAACGTTGACTCGGTCGAGATTCGCCAGATTCTCAACCTGTCTTGGTGGGCGCCTCAGTGAGCCGCGTCTTTGCCCGGCGGGAAATGGTTCTAGCTCTGCTTGCAGCTGTCATTACCGTGCTCGCGATAGGCGCAGTCACGTTTCAATCGCTCCTGCACAGAGGACTTGTGCAACAACGAATCGTCTCCCTTGAAAAGCAGGATGACTGGCAGGCGTTTGGCGGCACCTGGCAGTACGCTGGCGGCGTGATGAACAATAACTCCGACGAGCGTGGCGCCAAGCTGATGACCGGCCCCGAATATTGGACCGACTACTCGGTCGAAGCGGACGTGCTTTTGCTGGGCCAGTACGGCGATGCCGGGTTGATCATCCGCGCCAGCAATGAGGAAAAGGGCGTCGATGCCTACCACGGCTACATGGCTGGATTGCGCGACCTTGATAACACCCTGATGATGGGTAGGGCCGATTATGGGTGGAGAGAGTATGCAGCCAGGGCCGTGTCGCCCCGCGTGTTCGCGCAGCAGTGGTATCACATCAAGTTTCTGGCCTTTGACTGCGATTTCGCCGTCAGCGCCACCTCGCAAAAAGGCGACACAACAACCATCGCAATTCGGGATCCTGGCTGCATCCGGTCTGGACGTTTTGGCCTCAAGTCTTATAACACCGGCGCACAGTGGCGTAATGTCGAAATTCGGCCTGCCACGCAGCGCGACCTGGCATCCATGCTCGGAGATCTGCAGCCGCAATTGGCGGTGCCGAGCAATTTTCCTTCGGGATCGGAGCCTGCTCCGCCCGAACGTTACCTCGAACCAATTGAACGCGAGGTCCAGGCACATCGTTCGGTCGTGGATACAAAGGCAATCAGCAGCCTTCGCCTGTTATCTCCGGATGTGCCAAGCCCCGTTACCATTCAGGGTGTCGTCACCCTCACATCGCCCATGCTATACATCCAGGACTCCACCGGAGGACTCGCGATTTCCGACAGTCCTCCCCATGCCCCGTTGCAGATTGGAGATGAAATCGAAGTCAGGGGCGATGCTCACTTGCATGACTTCAGCTCAGAACTGCGCAAAGCGGACATTCACCTGCTCTGGTCTCATACGCCGGTCTCTCCGGTTGCGGTTGCCGCGTCGCAGGCCGCTACGGGAGCGTTCGACGCGCAGTATGTAGAAGTACAGGGGCGACTGGTGGATAAACACGAGGCAGGCAATGGAAACGATATTCTGACATTGGAGGATGAGAGCCAGTCATTCATTGCCATCGTAACCGGGCTCTCGCCTCATCATCAGGCCCTCAAGGACAAGAGCAAATTGCGATTGCGAGGTATCTGTGTAAGCGACTCACGCTACACGCATGATCTGACCGCGTTTGCGCTGCTCCTGCCGTCCTCAGGCGATATCGAAGTTCTCGAAGGCCCGCCCTGGTGGAATGCTACTCACATGATTGAACTTGCAATCTGCGTGCTTCTGCTCCCCTTTGCCGGAATGACTGGATTCTACTTTGTGGAGCGCTGGCGCATGCAGGCCGTACTTGACGAGCGGCAGCGCCTGGCGCATGAAATGCACGATACGCTTGCCCAGAGCTTTGCCGGTCTCGGCTTTCAGCTCCAGGCCATTCGCGACGACGTCAAAGATGGAATCGATATCATGCCGCAGCTCGAACAGGCACAGGGCATGGTTCGCAATAGTCACGAAGAGGCGCGGCGCAGCATTTCGGCGTTGCGCCCCGACCATTTGGAGTCCGTTGGGTTGTTGTCTGCGCTCGAAGCATGTGCTCGCCGCATCATTTCTCAAAGCTCTTCCGTTGAAGTCATAACAGTGAGTGAAGGAAACGTGCGGAACATTCCGCTCCGCGTCTCGGATACATTGTTGCGCATTGGTTATGAGGCAATTGCAAATGCCCTACGCCACGCTCAGTGTTCTCGAATAACCATCTCAATTGTCTATGGAAGATCTACGGTGGAGATGATCATTGAAGACGACGGGCTGGGATTCGTCGTCTCCAGCGATACGGCAGGATTTGGCATTCGAGGAATGCACAAGCGCGCGGACAACATATCCGCTCAATTCAGAATTGACAGTGCACCAGGACAGGGAACCGCAGTCCACGTGCTCGCTCCATTACCGCCATCCTTCCTACGAGCGCTCTCAGATCGATGGCTTATTCAGAGTCAAATGAGGAAAACTCATGATGAACGTAACCGAGTCTAAGGCTGTTCGGGTTCTCATTGTCGATGACCATCCGGTTGTTCGCGCCGGATTGACCTCACTCCTTCGCAGGCAGGCCGGGGTGAAACTGGCTGGGGCGGCACACTCCGCGGAAGAAGCAATGGAGATCCTCAAGCGCTCCTGTGTCGATGTCATGCTGCTCGATTTGCGCATGCCCGGTATCAACGGAATCGGTCTGCTCAACCTGCTCAAGACATATGAGAAGAAGCCCAAGACGATTATTCTCTCCAGCTACGAATACGAAGAGGAAATTTACCAGGCAGTCAAAGCGGGCGCGCGAGGCTACCTCTCTAAGAATGCTCCGCGCGAAGAGATCGTTGCTGCTATTGAAATAGTGGTTGCTGGCGGCACTTATCTTCCTGAAAGGATCCTCCAGTGGATTGAGGAGCGGGAATCTCGAACCGGCTTGAGTGCTCGCGAGATTGAAATCCTCGAAATGGTCTCCCGGGGGCTCACCAACAAGGAGATCGCCGGGGTGCTTCAAATCAGTCATTACACCGTGCGGAACCACATCAACCACATCAGTGCCAAACTCCAGGTCGCCGATCGAACCGAGGCTGCAACCGTCGCGCTGCGTCAGGGCATCATTACGGGGGGCTAAGCGAATGGAAGCAGGCTCTGGAGCTGACAAGCAGAGGAATCCGGTCACCGGATGAGTGCGCAGATTGGAATGCAAAAATCGCATCAGCCATGCCGCGTGGTGCAGACGCACCATTGCAGGGCCTAGGCCGTCCGCGAGAACATGGAAGGAATGAAACCGCCGGATCAATGCTGCGCGCGGGTAGACGTAATCTAAAAGCATATTGCAGTAACAAAACAGGAGTTTCTGGCATGAACAACAATCAACGCCGTACCGGGTTGCTCGATGGAGTGCAGTCAGACCGAAGCGAGTCCCCATTCGGTTCCAATCGTCGTGAGTTTTTGGCAGGACTCGCGGGCGCAACTCTTCTGGTTGGAATGAACGGCAGCAGAGCGATGGCTGAGACGTCTGATGGCACCCTCAATATCGCAAGGGTAGCGGTCCCCTCCAGCGTAACTTTGACCAGCGAGAACAAACTCTCTGCGTTGAACGACGGGTTCACGCCTGACAACTCTTTTGATCGATCCCATGGTCTCTATGCGCTGCACGGCGGGCCGGATGAAAGTGGCCACCGTTGGGTGCAGTACGACTGGAGTGAGCCGGTCTCAATCAACAAGGTCGAGATTTACTGGGCCGTCGATCGTCCACGTCCCGTTGGGATTCCCGGCAGCGGCTGGCCAAGCATGCGTGTTCCTCAGAGCTATCGCATTCTTTATTGGGACGGCAACAACTTTGTCCCTCTGAAGGGGGCGCGCGGTCTCAGCCTGATCCCAGACGCATTCAACCTTACGACTTTTGAACCGGTCAAAACCAGCAAATTGCGCCTCGAGGTTACGCCGCAGCAAGGGCTCCCCGCCGGCATTCTCGAATGGCGCGTGTACAACTTCGGGCCGCTGCCTTCTTTGCCACCGATCATCGATGCCGGGGTCGATCGCTCTCTCGTCCTCGGGGCGCGAACCTACCTCGCCGGTAAAGTCACCTGGCTCGAAGAGTCTCCATCGAATGAGGCCCGCTGGCTGAAAACTGAAGGCCCTGGTGTGGTGGCCTTTGACGACAAAACGTCATCGGTCACTAAAGCAACATTCTCCGCGCCCGGTGAGTACGTTCTTACCCTTGCCGCTTCCGGATCCAACGATCGCTCCCACTCCCTTCGCGTCCACGTACAGGATGCCCCCCCGCGTGACCGGCTCGATGTGGTCTATACCCGCAAGTACTCCATCGACAGCAAGTTTTGGAACGAACGCGCAAAGGCGCTCATCGTCGACTGGATCCCTCTTTGCATCGGGATGTGCGAACGAACCGACATCCCCGCCATGCGCGGCGACGGCGGCATCGACAACTTCATTGAAGCTGGAAAAGCCATGCGCGGCGAGCCCCATGCGAGGCACAAGGGCTATGTCTTCTCCAATGCGTGGGTTCACCAGACGGTGGAATCGATGTGCATCGCGCTGATGGTGGATGCGCAAGGGGATCAGGATATCGTGCAGGCGCAGGAGTTGATGCGCACGACGCTGGAGCGCTGGATCCCCATCATCCTGTCGGCCCAAATGCCAGATGGCTACCTGCAGACGGCTTACACTCTCGCTGACCGCGAGACCTGGCCCGAACGATGGTCGCCTGAACATCGCGGCAACCACGAGGGATACACGGCCGGATATTTTATCGAGTCTGCCATCAACCACTACACCCTCACCGAGGCCCACGACCTTCGCCTTTACAACGCGGCAAAGAAACTCGCCGACTGCTGGGTAGCCAACATCGGCCCGGGAAAGAGGGCTTGGTTTGATGGTCATCAAGAGATGGAACAGGCGCTGGTTCGATTCGGCAGATTCGTCAATGACCAGGAAGGGAATCACCGCGGAGACGCTTACATCAGCCTTGCCAAATTCCTGCTCGACTCCCGCCGTGGCGGATCGGAGTACGACCAGAGTCACCTGCCTCCGGGGCAACAATACGAAGCCGTTGGCCACGCAGTGCGCGCCACTTACTTTTACTCCGGCATGGCCGACATCGCAGCCGAAACCCACGATCCCGATTACCAGAGCGCCGTGGTTTCGCTGTGGGACAACATGGTCAACAAAAAATACTACCTGACCGGCGGCATCGGCAGCGGTGAAACTTCAGAGGGCTTCGGGCCCAATTATTCTCTGGGCAACCAGGCATACTGCGAGACGTGCTCCAGTTGCGGGCTGGTGTTCTTCCAGTACAAGTTGAACCTCGCCTATCACGACGCTAAGTACGCAGATCTTTACGAACAGACGATGTACAACGCCTTGCTCGGCGGGGTGGCGCTCGACGGCAAGAGCTACTGCTATACCAATCCTCTCGTCAACACAGAACGCGCTGTATGGCACGTATGCCCCTGTTGCGTTGGCAACCTGTCTCGCACTCTGCTGATGATTCCCACCTGGTCCTACGTCAAAGACAACACCGGGCTCTACGTCAACATGTTTGTCGGAAGCCGAATTAATGTTGGCCAAGTCGCCGGGACAGATGTCGAGGTGATCCAAAAGACCGACTATCCCTGGAACGGCGCCATTTCGATCACCGTCAAACCGCAGCGGAGTACGCGGTTTTCTGTGTACGTACGGATACCCGATAGAACCACAAGCGCGCTTTATAAGGATTCTCCCGCCATCCGCGGCGTCAAAAGCTTCTCGGTCAATGGCAAGACGATGACGCCTGAAATTCACAAGGGGTACGCGGTCGTGACACGCGAGTGGAATGCGGGCGACCGCATCGAACTGGAGTTGCCGCTCCAGCCCCAGCGTGTCATGGCAGACGCTCGCATAGCGGCAGACAGCGGCATGATAGCCCTCAAGTATGGTCCCCTCGTTTACAACGTTGAAACCATTGACAACGGCCAGATTGATCGCAAGATCGGCGATTCTCCACTGCAGGCAAAATGGCGGCCCGATCTGCTGGGTGGAATCGTGGCTATCGCCGGCAAGTGGGCCGACGGATCAGACTTGTTGGCGATTCCCAATTACGCGCGAATGAATCGCGTGGGTCCCCCGCATGCTTATCCAGAAGACGAGGAAACCGACTCTGTCACAGGCTCGACGGTTGCCGGGAGTTCTGAAAAGCGCCGAAGAGTTCCGACGATCGAATCAAAAGTCTGGATCTGATTAGAATTGCTCACCTGCGAGGGAAGTTGACCTACCGTCTGGATGCGGCAGCATAGCTGCGTGCCAGCTCTTCATCATTGCGTGGCACAGCACATGGTCATGCGGTGGTGAAGCCTCCGGGCAAGCTTGTGCTCTTATCGATTCCGACTCGCTCAACAGCACTTCGTCCAAAAGCAGAAGGTGGGAGTTGGAGCCTTCCTCAAAAAGGCCGGAGCGCTGGCCTATGATGAGCATGATCCCGATGGCAGGGGGCCTCGGTGGCGCCATGGTGGGAGTAGCAGCCGGTAGCGCAATGGGAGCGGCCGGAAATTTGGCTGGACTTGTCAAAGCCAAGGATCAGTGGACATTGACATACAAGCTCGTGGCGCCCGGGAATGTGTCTCCAGTCCTTACCAGCAGCAGCCAAGCAACGGCCAAGATTGACGCAGAGGATGTGGTTGACCAGGAAGCTATCGGTGTGATCAATCAGGTAACCCAGAAGAAGTGGATAGTGATCCAATCATGACCATGGTTAAGAAGGACCTTGCAATCACGGTCCTTCTCTTATCTTTCCGATTCAATTGAGCGAGAATCCAAAGTACTAAGGTCGTAACGGATTGGTCCGCCCGGGCCGTACCGAAATGTAGTCGGGTCTCCCTTGCATTGCCGCCATTTCTTCATGCATTCAGCGCTGACGCTGATTAGCAGCGACGCGCCATGTTTGCCAAGAATTAAAACAAAAGGCGTTTCAAAATTTTCAGCTGCGTGTAGCGCAAGGTACAACTTTAGCGTCCGTTCCCGGAGCGAAGGGATAAGTTCCCTTCCGTTCAATGTCTAGCATCGATTCAGACAAAGGGCCGATTCGCAGCGCGGTCGATCACGGACGAGAAACCGACTGCACGGTACCAATCCGACCGCTTCCCAAGCACTTTTCTAGATGTCCGAGTAACCGACCATCCACTCCGGAGTGCACCGGTGAAACGATCGCTTCCTCAAGATCACTATCTATACGAAAGCGGTCCGATTGTTACGAACTCATCCACACCAGGGATTATGTCGAACCGTCCTGGAATTGTTTCGGAAAAGGAGAATGTGATGGCGAGCGAGAAGGACCAAGCGAAATCGAAGTCGATTACAGTCAACGTCAAATTTCGGGGCCAACAGAAGGGACAGGAACTTCCACAAGTTCGTGCGTATGTTTTCGATCGCACCGGTCGATTCCTAGACTCCAAACTTGTGGAGGGCAAGCCGCTGGCGTTCGCGGTGGAGGCGGGCCCAAACTATCAATTCCGAGTTGGGCCAGATTTCCTCAAAGATCAGGAGGTCGCGCCTGCTGACCTGGCTGCACGACTAGACAAAGCAAAGGCGATCACCCAGGATTACATTCCCGCCATTCACGGAGCCGTCCTTCCGATCCTGGTCGACCACCTGATTTGGCCGTGCTGGATTTTCCCGACCTGCATCAATGTGCACGGAACCATTCGCAAGCTCCTGAATCCAGGTAGCGCTCGCCCGGCGTATGCAACGATTTGCCAAGGGACGGTTTGACGTCCTCTGATGGGGCAGGGGGTGCTGCCATCCCGGAGGAGTTTTCAAATTTCCTTTCCGAAACTTTGCATGTCTATGCGTCGTTGTTTGACTACGCCAACGTGCGCCAGAGTCCCGATGGTAGAGCAGTCAAGATATGCCGTGTAAACGATTCAACGAGTGGCCTGACGCTCATTACAGAAGGCACGACTTCCCTTTCCGAAACGGACCCGACGTTCAGTTCAAGTGTTGTGAGCACCGATCCACTTTCAAGTGGGCTTGTGCGGTACTCAAATCAACTACTTTCCAACTTGGTTTTGATCTCGAGAAGCTGTTGACGAACCGCACCGCGTCTCGCATCGGACGTGGTATCGAGAGGGCACTTACCCTGGGCACTGATGTTGCGGGCACCACGCTGCCCAACAACCCCGGCCTACTCGCTGTGGCTCAAGTGGGCACGACCCACCGGTACCATCGCTGCTGGAATTGGCTGGGAAGACATCGTTGCGACGTTCGACGCATTGGACCCTGCTTACCTTCCCCGGTCCATCTGGCAGATGTCAAGCAAGACCAGAAATTATTTGGCAGGGCTGAAGACCTCTGATGGCCGACCGTTCTTCACGCCTACTACGGATGGCGGAATGGACTATCTTCTCGGTCGACCAATTGTGCTGAATCAAAGTCTGCCTTCGCCGACCGCTGGTGTATTCGCGGCTAACGACAAGCCAATTATTTTGGGATCTTTATTTGATGGTTTGCAAGTCATCGCAAGCGAGCCCCGAGTTGCAGTCCTCCGTGAACGATACGCAGAGGTGAATGAAAGTGCTCTCATCACGTCGATTCGTCTAGGCTCTGCATCACTGCAGGCGGGTCCGATTCAGGCACTGCGCATCGCTGCTAGCTAAACATAAACACACAGTAGCAGCAACCAGTGGGGCAGGGGTCTTCGGATTCCTGCCCTTGTTGTTTTTGGACTCAGATGAGAAAGGATCGATATTGAACACCAAATTTGAGCGAGTAGAAAGCCAGACAATCGTATCGCCAAACTACAGTCGGCAAGTAAAGCTTCACGCCAAGCTGAGGCAGGACGCAAAGAAGTTTGAAGAAAAACTGGAAGCACAGCGGAACGAATGGGTTTTTATCCCACCTTCGAACATCACCGTACGACTTCCCAATGCAGTTGTTTTGTCGGTACCGCAGGAAGCTGGCCGCGTGCTTCTTCACAAACGGCTTGGACACATCATTGAGCACAACGTAACGGTCGATGCCGTCCTCGACGGAGGTTTTGAAGACATCGTTGAGGAACTAGCAGCGGCATAAAGAAAAAGAGTTCCCTCTCGGATGGCCAGCAAAACCCGGCTGCATCTTTGAGAGGGCGTGTTTAGCAACCTTCACAACCAAGCAAAATTAGCAAACACACATGAATGGCTGCTTCCTTTGAAAGAGGAGGTGGCCATTTTTATTTCGGCCAAAACAAGGCCCACAACCAATCAAAAAGGAGAAACCATTTGGCAGCAACACACACAACAACACTTCCTGCAGGCGTCCGTCGAAAGGCAAACCTATTTCAAGCACGCATTGTGATCAACGGTAAGCGGGTTTGCTCACCTGGATTTTCAAAACCTGAAGACGCGGCATCGTGGATTACACGCCAGCAAGAGCACTACGCGAACAGAAAGCAGAATGTGAACGCATGACCGTCACCGGAGACCGATTGAACCTCGAAATATCCTTTGCAGCCACTATGGTGGAGTTGGAAAAAACTTCACAGCTGATCAAGCTGAACGCTTCGGTGTCGCCCGTCTCAAAGCAGAGACCACGCCAAAATTTCTTCCCGAAAGCGAGACAATCCACATCAAAATCTGACGTCAAAGCCGACGTTGCCAGTGCGAAAGAATGAAGCGAAGAATTTGCTTCAGCCCTACATCAACCGCGTGAATGAACAATCAACCTTCCCATCACGGGAGCGCAAGACTGCTACATTTGAAGGCTTCGCAAAGATTTGGGAGGACGATTATTTGATCCTCTCGAAGCCGTCCACACAGAGCAGTGTGCGGACCCAGCTTCGTACTCTGAAGGCAACATTCGGAACGAAGGAAATGCGGACAATTGATGCGGGAGACGTTCAGCGTCTCATCTCACGATTGACTCGCGAGGGGCGAGAGCCAAAGACGATACGAAAACATGTGGGGAACCATCAGCCTTATTTGGCAGGCTGCTCTCGCACAGAAGTTCGTAGACTCAACGCTCCCGAAGCCGAAGCTGCCTAAAGCAGTGAAAAAGAGACCGAGGTTCGGACAGCATCACCATTGAACAATCTGTGTGGGGCGGAAAAGAGCAGGCACCAAAGACTCAGAATTCCGTCAGAAGGATCGCCATATCGTCACAGCTTGCCGAACTGCTTTGGAAGCAGATTGTGAGTTTGGCAACTTGGCTTGGACTCCGATCCGGTCTCGATGATGTGTGCCTGATCGGTGAGCCGATCCAGCACTGCCTTACAGAGCCGGGCGTTGGTGAAGACCTGGGGCCACTCCGAGAAGGGCAGGTTGGTGGTGACGATGATGGCGGCCTTCTCGGC
>JANXYB010000113.1 GCA_025350325.1 Acidobacteriaceae bacterium | reverse complement strand
GGCGCGCGGCCAACTGATGAAGCGATGCAGTCCGCCCATGCGGCGAATGGGTTCGTGGCCGGGGCGGAGGTAGAGGTGATAGGTGTTGCCGAGAATGATTTGCGCGCCGAGGGATTCGACTATGTCCTGAGGAACGGCCTTGACCGTGCCGGCGGTGCCGACGGGCATGAAGACGGGGGTTTCAACGGTCTGGTGCGGGAGGTGGAGTTGAGCGCGGCGGCCTCCGGTTTCGCTGTTTGCAAGGATGCTGAAGTCGAGGGCCACAGGATGATTCTAATGGGGGAGGTGTGGAGGATTCATCGGGGTAGTGGTTCCCAGGTCTCAACAGAGCGAGACCTGGGGCACCCGGCCTCATTTCTAAAGGGGCCAATGTTTTTGGTCATGGAACGAAAAGTCTATGCGTCAAGTCGCCCCTGGAATTTCGTGGTCGCCCACCCTTCACTAGAAAAAAGCGAAGGATGGGGCACCCTCATGTCCGCGAGCCGGTCGAGGGTGGGCACCGCTGGCTACTTGCCTTCGCCGCCGATGCGGGCTAGAAAGCCGACGCGGGCCACGCGGGGTGTGCCGAGGGTGGTCGTGGGGGTTTTGCCTACTTCAATCTGGCGGTCGAATAGATTTTCACCGGCAGTGAAAATCTCGAAGTGGCGGCCGAAGTCGTGAGAGGCGAAGGCATCGAGGCGAAAGAATCCGTGGAGCAGGGAAAGATTGGCGTCGTCGTCGTATTGACGTCCGCTGAGACGGCCTTGCAGCGTGAGAGTGCCGAGCGCGGGGCGGTAGGCGCGGACATTCATGGTGGCCAGGTTGCGCGCTACCTGGGGAATCCAATTGCCCAGGTCCTGTGTGCCTTTTGAGACGGTGGCGTTGGCATGCTGATAACCGCCGTCCACCGCGAGCCAGCGACGGAGTGCGAGTTCAAAGTCGATCGAAACGCCCCGGCTTTCAATCTGGCCAAGGTTTTCGCGGGTGAGCAGGATGGGCGACGAATGTGCGTTCATCGTGACGGCAGTGATGGGGCGGTTGACCTGCGTCAGGAAATAGCTGGTGCGGATCGTGCCCCAGTTCCATTCTGTCGACAGGCCGGTCTCCCATCCCGTGGCGCGCTCGCTGAGCAGGTTGCCGTTGGGGCGGGTGAGCTGATTTCCAACTTGCGTGGTGCGGTAGAGCTCGTTGGGGGTGGGTGCGCGAAAGGCGCGGAAGCCGGTCGCGGAAACGGCCCAGTGGTTGAAAAGTTTGCGCGACAGGCCCATGCGGGGGTCGAAGACACGCTGATCAAATTGCGGAGGCTGGGACGCGGTGGGCACCCATGCCGGCCCGTTCCACTTGAGTTGTTGGCCGTCGTAGTTCTGGAACCAATCCATGCGTCCGGACGCGGTCAGGGTCCAACTGGAGCGCACCCACATGGCTTCAGCGTAGACGGCGGAGTCGCGCTGGTGGTCGTGAAGATTGGTGAGCGCGGCGGTTGCGCCGTAGGTCTGCTCGCGGTCCCAAACGCGCACGTCGTGCGTGTCGGCTCCGGCAACGACGATTAGGCCGACGCCGATAGGCTGGGTCCAGTGTGCAACTGCGCCTAACTCATTCTCGGGGCTATGGGAGAAGCGCGTGGGTGCCTCACCGCAACGGTAGGAGCAGAGTGGATTGGCGGCAGTGGGTGCGCTGGAAATGCTTGAAAACACTTGGCGGAAATGTTCGGTTGAGCCGTAGAACCGGGTGCCGAGAGAGCCGCCGTGCGGGCCCTGCCAGTCTGCTCCAGTTGCATAGCGCCACAAGCGGGTGCCGTTGGTCTGGGCAGGAGAGCCGTTGTTGCGGGCATCGTTAAATCCGCTGCCGTGAGCGAGCAGGCGAAGCGGGCCGCGGTTGTGCTCAATGAGCAGAATTCCATTCTGGCTGTGCACATCGCTGGGCAGATCGACGGGGCCTCTCTGGTAGGGAGCTTCCTGAATGTATCCGTCGGTGCCGAGTGCGCCGCCGGTGGCGAGCACGCCCCACGGGCCGCGTTTGGTCTGAAGCAGCAGGCTGTCCTGGTAGGTGCCTTCAGCGCCGTAGCTGCTGCGCAATTCAGCACCGTCGCTGGTCGGACGACGCGGGATGATATTGAGCACGCCGCCGATTGCGCTCGACCCGTATAAATCGCTGGCGCCGCCACGAACGACTTCGACACTTTTGATTCCGAGTTCAGGTTGCTCCTGCCAGTGAATCCAGCCGGCGAAAGGATCGTTGAGGGGCACATCGTCTTCAGTAAGCAAGGTGCGGCTGGCGGCGGTGGAACCCAGGCCGCGCAGGCTCACGCCCTGAGCAGAAGGGTTGGCGATGAGCGAACTGGAGCGGCGGAATAGTTCGAGGCCGGGAAGCTGGCGCACCTTGCCGTCCAGGGTGATGGCCGCGGTGGTGCTGAGCGCCTCTTGGGTGAGCACGCGGGTCGTGACTGGGCTCTCGAGCGCGCTGAGAGGGGTGCGATAGGCGGTGACTGTGACTTGTTCAATGCTCGAGGCGGGCCGTAGTTGGACGGTGGTTGCAGAGGAAAGCTGAAGGGATTGTTCTGTGAATCCGGGGACCGTGATCTTAACCGAACAGGGCGCGTTGCAGGGGATAATCAGGCGGCCATCGGAGCCGGTCTGTCCGAGAGAGTGGCCGTCGGAATCCTGCACACGAGCGCCGGCGATGACCGCGCCCCGGCTATCCTCAACCGTGATTGCGAGGGTGTTTGACGCCGAGATCTGCGGGCGGAGACACAGGGGAAGCATCAACGCTCCCACTAGCGCCAGCGCGCCAGATGTCCCTTTGAATTGGCACCACGGCATCGAGTTCACCTTTGAAATTCGTGAGCAAAACTTGGAGCAATTGGGACACGGTTTTCTCGTGCCCCGGAACGATTATTTGCGGTGCGATCTCCGCGATAGGGATTAAAACAAATGCGCGGTCGGCGAGGCGCGGATGTGGAATTTCCAAACCCGGTTCGCTAATTTCAGTATTCCCCCACAACAGGATATCCAAATCGAGAGTGCGCGGACCGTTGGGAATACTGTTTACCCGGTCACGTCCGTACTCTTTTTCGATGCCCAACAGTCTTTCGAGGAGGGTTGAAGGTGCTAGTTCAGTCTCGAGGGCTACGACGGCGTTTAGAAAACGGGGCTGCGCGGCGAAACCCACGGGCTCGGTGCTGTAGAGGGATGAGCGGCAGATGACACAGCCAAGTGAATCGAGGCGCACGGCTGCGGCGGCCAAAGTGCACTCGGGCGAGCCTGCCCAACTGGGGAGGTTGCTGCCCATGGCGATGTAAGCGACCGGCATAGTGATCAGGGTAGCGCGGCTGGCGGAAGGCTGCCGGCTAGACGCTGTCTCAAGCAGGCGCGAAGGCGGGCGAGCGTCGCGGCGAGCGCGCCCAGCGCCGCGAACCACACTACAAATGCGGCCCGAACGGCCCATGCCGGAGCCGCGCCCACACGCCGGAGCAGGAAGGGCAGGAAATTCCAGCAAGTGATGTGCACGTAGTCCCACGAATCCTCTGTCATGGCCTGCGTGTTGAGACCCCATGCGTCCATTTTTCCGAGGGCGAAAGCGGCGACGTTTTTGAAGCGCAGGGCAAGGATGAAGGTTGGGTGGCCGAGGGTTTCAAGCTGGTAGATCTCGAGCGGCAGCCAGAACATCAGCGATCCGATCTGGATGATGGTGCTGATGATGAGGAGGCACAGTCCGGTGATCCAGAGGGGGCGTCCCAATTCGCGGCGATAGCGAAGCAAGAGGGGGAAGGCGAGGAGCGAGACGATCTCGACAGACGTCGAGACATAGCGGTCGCCCCAAGCAAAGTCGCCGCTCCACACCGTGTAGCGGGCGTAGAAGCTGACGTAGGCGAGCAGCATGAGTGCGGTGGAGATGAGGAAGGCGCGGACGGCGGGATTGAATCGCGTGAAGCTCACCAAGGCGATCAGGATTACGAGAATGAGCAGCGGGTCGAATAGGAAGATGGATTTTTCGGGCGCGAAGAGAGCGCCGAAGAAGCCGGTGTGGAAGGGCGTTTCAAAGGGATAGGTCTTAGGCCAGTCGGGATGGCGCGCGAGAGTTTCGCGGGCAACCAAGCCGACGTAGGTATTGGTGAAGGAGCCGAAACGATAGAACTGGTAGAGGCGATCGAGCAATCCAAAAAAAACGAAAACGGGGAAGGCAATGATCGCGTAGGTGCGGCATTTGGCGAAGAGGTTGCGGCCGCGAACGCCCTGAAACCAGAGGACGAGGAGCACAAAGAGAATTCCGGTGAGCAGGTCGAGGCCCGTGGTGAGGCGCGTGAGCAAATTGAGGCCGAGCGCGGCTGAGCCGTAAAGGAGAGAACGGCGGCGGCCGGTGCGGATCCATTCGTATTCAAAAGAAAAGCCGGTGAGGGTGAGGAGAAAGATGTAGTTGTTCTCCATCATGTTTTGCGTGTAGTGCAGATGCGTGGTCGCGAGCAGCAAGGCGAGAACTCCGGCGACGGAGTGGCGCACGCTGAAACTGAATTGGCGAAGCAGGCGGAAGCAGATCAGCGCAGTGAGGACGGTGACGAGCATGTTGGTGAAATAGGTAACGATGATGCTGCGCACGCCTGGATCGTTGCCGTTGTAAGAGCTGAAAATGGAAAGCTTCTCGATGCCGGTAGCGACGATATCGATGGGCAGCATGAGCAGCGACTGGCCGATTCCATACCAGCTTTGCAAACTGCCGCTGCGGCCATGCACGCCGAACTCAGGATATTCATTGTCGAAGACGGGCGGCTGCGACGTCCAGAGCGCGTGCGTGGATTGGAGGCGATGGGTGGTATCGGCGGTGCCCAGTTCGCCAGACTGTACGACGAAGGCGGTTAGAGCGGCGGCAAGAAGCAACAGGAACAGCGGACTGCTAAACCACGGACGAAGGCTTGGCAATTGATTCGGAGCTTCAGATTGGACGGGAGGGATTGCGTCGACTGTGCGGTGTGCGTTCCCCATATCTTTGTAAGGGTAACGCGCGCGGGTCTTGCTGAGCGTGGAACGTGGGACGGGCACTTTCTGGTAGCATCCCTTTTGGAGAACCTTGAGAATGGAAACACCGAGCACAAGCATCGGACTTGGCACCCGCCGCAATGAAGATATCGCTCTCGATTTGCTCAAATTTGTAGCTGGAACCGCGGGCGTTGGGCGGCCTGCAGCAACGGCGACGGGCTTTAGCGGTGCATCCGCTCAAAAGCCTGAGGAGCATGTGGAACACCTGCTGCAACTCTATAGTCGCTGCCTCAAAGCGGTCGAAGGCAAAGGGGCATAGCGATAGCCGGCGAGACCATCTTGCGTGTTGCTGTGGCGGGAACGGGCGCCTTTGGGCGCAACCATCTCAGAGTCTATCGCGAACTTGAGAAGGCCGGTCTGGGTGTCGCGCTGGTGGCAGCGGTCGAGCCAGATACGGCGCGTGCAGCGGAGACGGCTTCGCAATACGGCATACCCGTTTGCACATCTGTAGAGGATTTGCTGCGAGCAAATCTGCGGCTCGATGCGGCTACGGTAGCTGTTCCCACGGTGCATCATCACGCGGTCGCGTCAGTGCTGCTCGATGCGGGGCTCGACGTGCTGGTTGAGAAGCCGCTGGCCGCAACGCTGACCGAGGCCGACGAATTGGTGGCACTGGCGGCTAAGACGAATCGCATTTTGCAGCCTGGACATTTAGAACGCTTTAATCCGGCGGTGCTGGCAGTGCAGTCGCAACTGCGCCGGCCGATGTTTTTTGAGGCACACCGGCTTTCGGTATTCACCCCGCGCGCGCTCGACGTGGACGTGGTGCTGGATCTGATGATTCACGATCTTGACATCGTGTTGCGGTTTGCCAATTCGCCGGTGCGGGAAGTGCGCGCTGTGGGTCTGCCGATACTTTCGCCGAAGGTTGACATCGCGAATGTGCGCGTCGAATTCGAGTCGGGATGCGTGGCCAACTTCACCGCATCGCGCGTTTCAACGGAACGCGTGCGGAAGCTGCGTTTCTTTCAACCGCGCCAGTATGTGTCGATCGATTATGCCAGGCAGGATCTGCTGGTGATCAAGCTCGATGCGGCGATTGCGGGAAGTCTTACGCCGGAGATGGCGGCAGCGCTTGCCAGCGGAGCAGTCGATGCGGCGATGCTGACAAAGCTCGCGATGCCAGCCGCAACAGGGTTGTCGACGGAGCAGTTGGCGGCCATGTCGGCGGGCCCGAATCCGGGATTGTCGTTTGTAAAGCCGCCGGTTACGCCGGGCGAGCCGCTGCGACTTGAGATTGAGTCATTTCTCGATGCGGTGCGTACACGCCGTGAGCCTCTAGTCACGGCGAGAGAAGGGCGCAACGCACTGGCGCTGGCGCTCGAGATTCAGAATGCCATGGGGACGCATGCCCACCGTGCGGGGCTTGGAGACTTCTTCGCCGCCAGTGCGTGAACCGGTTCGAATAATGATCAGTCCTAATTCTCAACTCATTAATAAAGCGATTTTTAAAAGATGCTGGGCTGCGCATTGGACTCTTGACAGGGGTACCCGCGCGCATTAGGGTTGGCTGCCGGAAGACGGAATTGTTTTTGTGTAGAAGCCAAAAACCGCCGATGAGGAAATTGATGAAGAGATTTGGAATTTGCTCGATAGCTGCTGGATTATTTTGCGGAGTGGTGTTGACCGCGTTTGCTCAAGATGCAGCGAAGCCCGCTTATCTAAACCCAAGTCTGCGTGCGGAGCAGCGCGCGGCGGATCTTGTGCACAGGATGACGCTCGAAGAGAAAGCATCGCAGTTGTTGAATCAGGCGCGCGCCATTCCGCGGTTGAAAGTGCCGGCGTATGACTGGTGGAGCGAAGCGCTGCACGGCGTTGCGGTAAACGGGACGACGGAATTTCCAGAGCCTGTGGGACTCGCGGCTACGTTCGATCCGCCGACCATTCACCAGATGGCCATTGCGATCAGTACCGAGGCGCGTGTGAAGCACATGCAGGATGAGAAGGCGGGGCACAGCAACATTTTTGAAGGACTTGATTTCTGGGCACCGAACATCAATATTTTCCGTGATCCGCGCTGGGGACGCGGGCAGGAGACGTACGGCGAAGACCCTTTTTTGACCGCGCGCATGGGTGTCGCTTTTGTTACCGGCATGCAGGGCGATGACCCGAAGTACTACCGCGTGATCTCGACGCCGAAACATTTTGCGGTGCATAGCGGACCTGAATCGACACGGCACACAGCCAATGTAGACGTGAGCAAGCACGACGAGATTGATACCTATCTGCCAGCGTTTCGCGCCACGGTGACGGAGGCGAAGGCAGGCTCTGTGATGTGCGCGTACAACAGGATCAATGGGCAGCCGGCTTGCGCAAATCAGTTTCTACTTGAAGATCAATTGCGCGGTAAGTGGGGATTCAAGGGCTACGTGGTTTCGGATTGTGGTGCTGTAACAGATATTTTTAATGGCCACAAATTTACCAAGTCACAGCCGGAAGCGTCCGCACTTTCACTGAAGCGGGGAATGGATAACGAGTGCGGCGACTTCTTGGCGAAGGTGAAGGATGATCATGATTATCGGCCTTATCTTGATGCGGTTAAGCAGGGATTTCTAAAGGAAAGTGACATTGATGTTCCTCTGGTGCGGCTCTTTACAGCGCGCATGAAGTTGGGCATGTTCGATCCGCCCGACATGGTGCCGTACTCCAAGATCGAGGAGAAAGAACTCGATAGCGCAGACCATCGTGACTTGGCGCTCAAGATCGCGAACGAGTCCATGGTGCTTTTGAAGAACGATGGCGTACTGCCGTTGAAAAATTCCGGCGCAAAGATTGCAGTGGTCGGTCCGCTGGCAGATCAGACCAAGGTGCTGCTGGGCAATTACAACGGAGTACCTACGCATACAGTTTCGATTCTCGAGGGAATCAAGAAGGAATTCGCCGGCGCTCATGTGCAGTACGTGGAGGGCACACAGTTTTTGAGCAAGAAAGCGGAGCCTGTTCCCACGAAGGCATTCATGACCGACGGCAAACCGGGATTGAAGGCGAGCTATTCTGAAACCGCGGGAATGGACCTCACCAACCCGTCAACCAAGCCTGCTGTGATTGTGAGCCGCGTCGAGCCTACTATCGATGCCGGTGCGCAGCCTTATCCCAAGGAAACCGAAGGCAAGGGTTCGATGTTGGTCACGTACGAGGGCACTTTGACCGCAGAGCAGACCGGCGACTACAACCTCGGGATTCAGGCCAACGGATTTTCACAAGTCATGCTGAACGGCAAACAGGTGGCGATGGACTGGCAGTCGGATGGTGCGGACGCCAAACTCGGTCGCGTGCATCTCGAAGCCGGCAAGCCAAATGAACTGAAGGTTACCTACACGCAGGGTGAACAGGCGCACGCGCTCGCGAAACTTGTCTGGTCAAAAGTGGACCTGAATCCGCAGCCCGAGGCTATCGCAGCGGCGAAAGACGCCGATGTAATTGTGGCGGTGGTCGGCATCACCAGCGAGCTCGAAGGCGAAGAGATGCAGGTGAACGAAGACGGATTTAAAGGCGGGGATCGTACCAGCATTGATTTACCGAAGCCGGAACAGGATTTGCTGATGGCGCTATCGGCGACGGGCAAGCCGCTGGTTGTGGTGCTTACCAACGGGAGTGCACTGGGTGTCAATTGGGCCAACGAGCACGCGAATGCGATTGTCGACGCTTTTTATCCGGGCGAAGAAGGTGGCACGGCGGTAGCGCAGACGCTTTCGGGCAAGAACAATCCGGGCGGGCGTTTGCCGGTGACGTTTTACAAGGACGTCAGCCAGTTGCCACCCTTTGAAGATTATGCAATGAAGGGCCGCACCTATCGTTATTTTGACGGCAAGCCTCTCTATCCTTTTGGCTTTGGACTCAGCTATACGAAGTTTTCCTACAGTGGGCTAACGGTGCCGAGCGAGGCGGTAGAGGCGGGTAAGTCCATGACGGCTGAAGTGACGGTGACGAACAACGGTACGCGCGCCGGCGATGAAGTTGCGCAACTCTATCTGAGCTTTCCCAACGTGCCGGGCGCTCCGCTGCGTGCGTTGCGTGGATTCAAGAGAGTGCATCTTGAAGCAGGCGCGTCGCAGAAGTTGACGTTTGAATTGAAGCCGCGCGATATGGGCATGGTGACGGAAAAAGGTGAACCGATCATTGCGGAAGGCGCGTATACGGTGTCGGTAGGCGGAGGCCAGCCGCACACGACGGCGGAAGTGTTGACGCGTAATTTTCGTGTGAAGGGGCAGATGAGCTTGCCGGAGTGAGTTCGTTTGCGGTGGTTGAGGAGTGGTTTTCTTAAGGGCGCATTTCCTCGGCGACTAAAGCCGCGGTATGGTGCGGGAAAACTAAGGGCGCGACTAAAGCCGCGCCCTTTAAATGCGTGTTGCGTGACTTGATGAGTGAGGACGACGCTGAGTCGCGGCCCCCTCAAGCACGTGCTTGCTTGTGGTTTAATGTGGGGCGGAAGTGGTGGCTTTTTCCGGATTACCCATAATTTCATTCATCTTTAGATAGACAGCGTTGGTCCAGCCGAAGCCGATGACATTGGCTTTGTAACCGGCGCTGACCTGCACGTTGGCATTGCCGGCGGCCACATTGTATTTTTCGCGGATAGTGCCGTCGGTCGCAAAACCTGCATCGACGGTGGCGTTCCATTTGCCCGCAAGACGCGTCGCATCGTCGCGAAAGCCTGCGGCTACGAGCCCTGCAACGCCGATGTAATTAGTAGGTGCCCAACCGAAAGGATCGTCCCACTGCATTCCAGATTCGGTGTGGCTCATCGACAATCCGCCGGGGCGCTCGAAGAGGTCGAGCTGCGCAACCACCTGCTTGGCTTCTTCGCGTGATGCCACTCCAGCCCACAGGGGATAGAGCGATGTGATGTAAGCGTAATCGGAGGACTTTTGATGAACGAAGTCGTAATCGGCGAAAACGCCGTCCTTGGGCCGCCATAAGTAGCGATGAATCGCGAGGTCGCGTGCCTTGGCGCGGCGAGCCCACAGCGTCGATTGCGCGGGCTTGCCTACCAGCAGCGCAAGATGCTGCATGTCGCGTTCATAGCGGTAGAGCAGGCTGTTGAGGCAGACAGGCGCGTAATGATGCGTGGCTCCATCGAAGGGACCGAAGCGAAAGCTGGGATCGAATCCCGACTCCCGCATGGCGCGATCGCCGAGGTAAAAGTCTTTGCTCAGACGATAGTTTGAGGCCCATGCATGCATGCATACGACGCTCGCGTTTACATCGCAACTGCTTCGCTTGAGGCGCTCATTTTCAGCGGCATCGGGCTGGCCCGAGCCTTGCACCAGGTAACTCTCGCCGCCGTCGCGCGGGCTGGCAGCAAGAGGGTGGGCGATGAGGTAGCGGATTACGTCGGAGTAATACGTGCTGTCGTCGGCCATCTCGGGCACCGGGCCGGTGCCGTAATCGTAGTAGCGCGCCAAGCCAGTTGAACCGGCTGCATGTTCGGGGCGTGTCCACGTCGCGTAGTCCTTCTCTGCCAGCGTGAAGGCATGAGCCAGCCAGGCACGCGCTTCAGTGCGTCCCGCAGTAGTGGCGGGAAAGCTGGCGGGGTTCTCATACACGGCGCGAATCATCGAGGTCAGAAATGGCGGCTGCGAGCGCGTGAGGTAGTAGGTGCGATTGGCATTGAGCACAGCGCCGTAGTGTTCAATCTCGAAGAGAAAGTTGTCGACCATTCCTTTGGCAAGCGCTTCACGATGATCAGATTCAAGCCCGAGGAGAATGAAGAAGCTGTCCCAGCCATACATTTCATTGAAGCGCCCGCCGGGAACCACGTACGAATTGGGCAGATAAAGAAGGCCGGCTGCGGGAAGTTGCTCGGGGCGCACGTCGCCCAGCTTTTGGATGCGCTGCGGAAGGGGCGCAACCTTCACGTGGCATTTTTCGCTGAGCCCTGCGACCTCAGCAGGCACGGGTGTCTCAGCGGGCACGTAGAGCACGGGATTGGCGGTGACCTTGATGTCGACCAGCGAATGGCAGTCTGCCATGGAGCGCGTCAGGGTGTCCCAAGCGCCGTGAATGTATTGCAGAGTAGCGGCTGGATCGCCGGTTAATTTTCCGGCGGAAGCGGGCCTTGTGGCCGGTTCCGCGGCGGGGCTTGCGACCTGAGCTTGTGTACTGGAAGTTTGGATTGCGGCTAATAAAAGGACAAGCAAGCGAAACAGTTTCATAGGCGCTCCCATTTGTGGCTGACCGTGAATCCTCTGGAGTGTAACGCACGCGATGCGTTGCACGCGTTGTTGAATTGGTGTTGAGCATGCGCGGGTGGAACATTTCTTTGGAGCGTGGTGTCTAGCTAAGCACAGTGGTTCCGATTGGGATGAACGGAATGCCTTGAACTCCGCTCCCCGCGCCATGATCGCGCGCAGAGCGGCTGAGGCCGCCTGCGTTTTCAAACGCTGTTTCCTCCTGATTGGCGCGGCTGCAACGTTAGATAGGAGGCAGGCCATGTTTGAAGACTCCACATTTGAATCTACGGGCCGGATCAAAACCCGCAGCCGTCAATGGATGATCGCAACGCTGACTGTCAACGGATCGGTTCTGCTGGCGCTGATTTTGATTCCACTGGTTTTTCCGGATGCACTGCCGCGGCAATCAATTCAATTCCTGGTGCAGGCACCGTTGACGCCTGTGCGCGAGGCCCCTTTGCCGCAGACGCCGCAGCGACCGCAACCGGCTCACAGCAGCACCGTGACACTTGATCGAAGTTTTTATGCGCCAACTAAAATTCCTAAGGGGTTGGCTCGAGCAGATAGCGCCGATCGTGTGCCGATAGGCGATTTTCGAGGAACGGATATGGTGCCGCGATTGCCGGATGGTAGTACCGGTGTCTTTGCGAGTCGGGCGGCGAAGCTGGTCATGCACGCGGATACTAAGGGGCCGGTGCGCATTTCATCGATGGTCGTGTCGGGGTTGATTCTGCAGAAGACGCCGCCGCTCTATCCGGCCATCGCGAAGGCAACGGGTACGCAGGGAACCGTGGTGCTACAGGCGATGATTTCAAAATCGGGGACCATCGAGAATCTGCGTGTTGTCAGTGGCCCCGCTATGCTGCAGCAGGCGGCTGTCGATGCGGTGAAGACGTGGCGCTATCGGCCTTACCTGCTCAGTGGTGAGCCGGTCGAGGTGGAGACTACGGTGAATGTGGTGTTCACCATCGCGAATTAAGAGTGATGGAGAAAGGTTGTGGTCTCTCACCGTTGCGGGAAATGCTCCGCAAGGATGGGGTACCCGCAAGTCTCGGGGTCGGTCTCTCGGATCGTTGATGAACCGGGTGCCCCATCCTTGAAGCGTTTTGTGCTTAAGGGTGGGCGGGTACGAACCTCCACGGACAGATTGCGAACCGCACGGACCCGCGCACAAAGACGTGTGACGGATGAGGCTGCACAGGCCTCCGCGACAGGAATAGACTCACTGCTTCATGCCTAAAGGTCTGATTCGTTGCCAGAAGGCTGGCCAGTTTCACTTCATCACATTTAGTTGCTATCAGCGGATGCCGCTGCTGGCACGAACGTTGGGCTACGGCGTGTTTGAGCGGGAACTGGAGACGCTGCGACGGCGGTATGCCTTTGTCGTAGCGGGCTACGTGCTGATGCCTGAGCACGTGCACCTCTTGGTGAGCGAACCGCAGGGTTCGACACTCGCGGTCGTCCTGCAGGTGCTGAAGCAGCAGACTTCAAGGAAGTTGAAGAGACCCGATGAGGC
>JANXYB010000074.1 GCA_025350325.1 Acidobacteriaceae bacterium | reverse complement strand
CGATCGTTACCAGCGCGACCGAAACAATCTCCGCTATGAATACCGGATCACGCCAACGGCTTGCTAGCGCGCAACTCAGCCACAATTTCTGCGGCAGCTTCGCGGGCGCGGTCGGCTTGGTCGGGCGGGAAGCTGATCGCTCCTACACGCGCGTGGCCGCCGCCCCCATAGCGCTCGCAAACCTGAGCTAGATTGATCATCTTGGCCGGGTCGGCCTTGGTCCACGGATTCGAGCCCACCGAAACCTTGGTGCGGAAGCTCGACTTTGAGAGACCGATTGAGTAAGTCGCCTGTGGATGCAGGTAATAGGGAATGAACTTGTTAAAGCCCTCGAGTTGGCGATCGGTGATGTCGAAGAAAATTGTGCCCTGGCACTCTTCGCTGCGGCTGCGGATCAGTTCGATTGCCTCTTTATGGCGCTCCAGCAGAGGCGGCAGCAATTCGGCCACAAAGGGCTGCGCAAGCACTTCGGCAAGCGGTAATTCGGTTAGCAGCGGGATCAGCTTGGGAATGAATCCCGGATCTTCGCTCGACTCGATGATCAGGGTCAGCTTCATCGCGGGCGCGGCCATTTCAACGGCTGCATTGGCGCTCTCATACAGTGCGCCGTCGACGATGTTTGCCCAGTGGATCAGCTCAGCCACCGGCGCCGTGTCGAAACCAAATCGTGTAGACCCGATGTGCGCCAGAAAGCTGGTGCAGGACGTGTAATTGGGATCAAAGAATTTGCGATTGCCGCAGGCGGGATCTTGTTGGCAGGCGCGAAAATTCTCTTGATCTTGAGAGGTCAAAAACGCCGATAGATGATGATCGAACCACCATGTAATTTTAGGTGACGCGGAATATTTGAAATCAACGATAGCGTTTTCATCGCCGGTAAACTCGCTCTCATCAAAGAGGGCTCCGGCGCGATGCACCAGCCCGTGATACTCATAGGTTGCACCGGTTGCTATCCGTTCACGATGAAAGCGCGTGAACAGGGACGCAGAGCAAGCTCCGTCAAAACATTTGTCGTGATAGAAGACGCGAACCTGCACGAGCCTAACTCCTTGCAACAAAATCCGCTACAGCCGGAAAGTTAAGAATCATGCGAGCGGCTGATTGTGTCAAGGCTTAAGCCCGTCTCCGAAAGCTCTCGGAGCATTATGGGACCAGCGGCCCTGGTTCGTCGGATAGGCCTCTCGGTGCGGCCGTAAACCGAAGTGAATACAATCGCAACAAAAAATTCTGTATTCTTCTTAAGGGGGCACGATGGAGCCGGAAACCGAAGCGTCCCAACCCGGAGTTCTGCTGCCGCGCGATGCCCGAGAGGCGGCGCCTCTGCAGGACCTTCCCCCGGAGACGCCGGCCGGCCGGGAGCCGCACGATCTTTCCTGGGCGTTCGTCGGTCAGAAAGGCATCCGCGTCGGCTGGCTGGCAATCACCTTCTTTTGCCTTTTCCGCGGCTTCGACTTCGTTTTGGGAACGATTGCCGTAACCATTGACCCAGCCCTCGCGCGAACCGGCTTTTCCCCTTTCATTGCGCTCATCTCAGAGCTGATTCCCTTCATCGCAATGCTCGGCGCGGGCGCAATCATGATCGCCATTGAGCGCCGCCACCCGCTCGAGTACAACCTGGGCGGCCCCCGTCCCGTACTGCGCTTCCTCGGCGGCATGGTTGTCGGCTTTGCGATGCTGTCGGTGCTGGTAGCGTGTCTCGCATGGGGCGGTTGGCTGCATTTTGGCCCGGTCGCCCTTAGCGGTAGCCGGATCTTTATGTACGCCGCCGTATGGGGAGTCGTGTTTTTGATGGTCGGCGGACTTGAGGAAGGCATTTTCCGCTGTTACGTGCAATACACACTCACGCGCGGCATCAATTTCTGGTGGGCGCTCGCAACCGTGGGTGGCCTTTGTCTTTATGAGCTTCTGTTCAACCACAATCAGAGCACGTGGGGCGTCGATGCTATCGCAGCGCTGGGGCTGGTACCCTGCCTGCTGCTGCACCTTAACAAGACTGCGGGCGCAAGCTTCTGGCAAGCCGCATGGGCCGGGTCAACAGGATTCGGTTTTGTGCACACGTTCAACAACGGCGAAACGTGGCTTGGCATATTTTGCGCGGCTTTCATCGGATTTGTTTTCTGCGTCAGCATTCGTGTCACCGGGTCTGCGTGGTGGGCGATCGGCTGCCACTCTGCATGGGATTGGGCGGAAACGTATTTTTACGGCACGGCCGACAGCGGAATGGTCGCCAAGGGCCACTACCTAACCACGTTTGCTACCGGCAATCCGCTGTGGAGCGGTGGCGCCGATGGGCCGGAAGGCAGTCTGCTGGTGCTGCCGGTTATTGTGCTGATGCTCGTACTGTTATTGCTGATATATCGCCGTCGCAAAGTCCAGCTTTACCCGGTACCCCCCACTGGTACTCTGGAGGGAAGTCAATTGTTTTGAGCGGATTACGGGTATCGCTGCGCTGTAAAGTCCTCTGAAAGAAAGAGTTGTCCGCAGAGTCTTCTAAATAAAGGCGTTAACGGCGAATCTTACTGAAAAAATGCAGAGGAACGACGGTTGGTGCTATGAGCAGGAACTCGACAGCCATCCCGTCCCTCCTGATTACGTCTAATCCCCACTAATCAAGGATAGTGATTGTCGGGGAATACTCTGCAAACGTGAGGTGGAGTGGCCCGGATAGGTTTGAACAGCCTACTTCGCTAGCGGTCGCGAGTACATATCACGTGCGCCGCCGCGCCCGTGGCCATCTTCGTTCCCGGCCATCTCATCTATCACCGTCCACATGGCGCACCAAAAAGCCGAAGCGCTGCACATCTACGATTGATATGAAGCACGACCAAATGCGGGCGTTATCCTGTAAGTGATCATGTCCCATTCTTATCCCTTGAATCAGCCGGCTGCACGCGGTACCTCGCGCAAAAGCACGCGCCATTGGCCCCGGAGATTGCTTGTTTTCATCGTCTCGCTGCTGGCCATTCTGGTCGTGGTGATAGTCGCAGGCGTGCTGTGGCTGCGCTCTACTGAAAAAGCCTCGCTACCTGTTCTCGATGGCGACGTGCATCTTGACAGTCAGGGGGCAATCGCACTTTCCGCCCCGGTCACCGTCCGCCGCGATGCGCATGGCGTGCCGCACATTGAGGCCGCAACACAGCAGGACCTGCTGGTCGCACAAGGCTATGTAACCGCCCAAGACCGTCTCTGGCAGATGGACGCGTATCGCCGCACCAGCAACGGGGAGCTAGCAGAAATTATGGGCCCGTCCCTTGTTCGCCTGGACAAAGCGAAGCGGGTGTTTCAATTTCGCAAGACCGCGCAACGCATCTATGCAAATCTGACTGCGGACGATCGTGCTCGCCTCGATGCGTATGCGCGCGGAGTGAATTTCTACATCGATCAGCACCGCGGCGCACTGCCCTCTGAATTCCGCCTATTGCATTACCAGCCTCAGCCGTGGAGCGGCGTCGACTCAATCAGCATTGGCATGATGATGGTCGACATGCTCGATACGCGCTGGTATGCGAAACTCGGGCGCGAGCGCGTTGCGAGCAAACTCCACAACTCCAAAGTTGAATCCGATCTCTATCCGGTGGGGTCGTGGCGCGATCATCCGCCCACGGGCGTGTTGCTCGATCTGAGCAAGCCGCACACCGAGCCGACTCCGCCTCCCGGCGAAGATGAAGAAGACGATCGCAGCCAGACCAGCGCCGTCCCCGGCGAAGATTTGCGCGCACTGCGGGAACTGCTCGGCGTGCCTGCGTGTTCCGGTTGCGTACCCGGCTCAAACAACTGGGTAATCGCCGGGCCGCATACTGCCAGCGGCAAGCCCCTACTGTCGAATGACATGCATCTTAGCCTGCGCGAGCCGAACATCTGGTACATGGCCGATCTGCGTGCGCCCGGCCTGCACGCAGCGGGCGTCACGCTGCCGGGAATGCCGTTCGTGGTCGCCGGGCACAATGACCATGTAGCTTGGGGATTCACCGCCCTCTATGCAGACGTGCAAGATCTTTACGTCGAGAAGCTCGATGGCAAAGGCAATTATTACCAGCCCGGCGACGCGGTCCTCGCTGGGAGTTGGAAACCACTCACGATTGATCATGAAATGATTCATGTGCGTGGCGGAAGAGACGTTTCTTTCGAGGTGCAGAGCACGCCACATGGACCGCTGATCGATCCTATTTTCACCAAGGATACGCGGCCCATCGCACTTCACTGGACGCTCTACGACACCAAGCTGAATTCCATTCCGCTTTATCAAATGAACACGGCAAGCAACTGGGCAGAGTTTTCGGCGGCCCTTGCGCAATGGTGCTGGCCCACGCAAAATGTTGTCTATTCCGACGACCAGGGGCACATCGCCTATCACGCTATAGGACGCATTCCGCTGCGGCCAGCAGGCCTCACCGGCATACCTATTCAAGATGGAGCGCACGAGTGGCAGGGCTACATTCCTTTCGAACAGATGCCCAGCTCAGTCGATCCTCCATCAGGATTTCTTGCCACCGCAAACTCACGTGTCACCAGCGACGGCGCGCCCTACCTGCTGTCGCTTGATTGGGCCGATCCTTACCGTATCGAACGCATTTACAAAACGCTGCAGGGCCGCGACCAGCTCAAGCCATCCGACATGCTGGCACTGCAAACCGACGTCTACAGTGAAGTCGACCAGGAACTGGCGCATCGATTTTCATACGCCATCGATCATGCGGCTGGCACCGACCAGCGCCTGCGCAACGCGGCAGACATGATGCGCAGTTGGGATGGGCAACTCACGACCAATTCCGCTGCTGCTTCCCTTGTGACGCAGACCCGCAAGGCCCTGTGGTCGCTGATTCTCGAGGCGAAGCTAGGAGCCGACGCGGCAAACTACGACTGGTCTGAATCAAATTTTGCCGAAGAGGAAATTGTCATGCACGCCAGCGCCGAGTGGCTTCCGGCCGACTACAAAGATTGGGACGCGCTGCTCACCGAGGCCGTTCGACGCGGCATGAAGGACGGCAACGCACCCGGCGATGTGAGCAAGTGGACTTACGGGAAGTGGCACGTTGTCGACATCGAACATCCGCTGGCTAGCTTTTTGCCTTACCTCGCGCGCATTGCAGGTACCGGGCCGCAGGCCTTGGGCGGCGACACGACTACAGTGAAGCAGGTTGGCCGCGACTTCGGTCCATCGCAGCGATTCACGATGGATTGGAGCAACGTCGATGCCTCCACCGAGAACATTGTGCTTGGCGAAAGCAGCAACCCCTATAGCCCCTACTTTCGCGATCAGTGGAGTGACTGGTACAACGGAACCACGTTTGCGCTGCCCTTTACCGAGCCTGCGGTGGCCGCGCAAACTCATCACACGCTGCGCCTGCTGCCATGAGTTGGGCGAGGATGAACAGGCCGTCGGTCGAACGGCCAGCGCGCGGCGGATGGAAAAGGTTTACCGGTCCCGCTTTGATCCTGTTGGTAGCGGTCATCGCTACGTCGCCACAGTTTTTTCAAGGCAATTCCTGCGGTCACGACTTCAACTTTCACCTGGTTTCGTGGCTAGACGCGCAGCAAAGCTGGCGGCACGGTTTGTTTTACCCGCACTGGGCGCCGAGCCCGAATTTCCGTGCCGGCGAAGCGCGATTCGTTTTCTACCCTCCGCTCACATGGATGCTGGGCGCCGCATTGGGATTGTTCCTGGCGTGGAAGCCCGTGCCCATCGTCCTGACCATCCTGCTGCTGACGGCGACCGGGCTTGCCACGCGCAAACTCGCGCAGCAGGTGCTCCAGGACGGCCCCGCGACACTGGCCGGTTGTGCAGCCTTGTTCTCGGGCTATTCCCTCTTCACTGCGTATGAGCGCTCCGCGTTTGGCGAACTCGCCGGCGGTTTCTGGATTCCTTGTCTGTTGCTGCTGATACTTCGTGACCGCAATTCAGCAGCAGGATTGTTCGGGCGGGCGTTCGACGGCTCTGCGCTTCCGCTCGCGTTGGTCGTCGCCGGGGCGTGGCTCTCAAACGCACCGCTGGGAGTGATGGCGAGCTACCTGCTTGCCGGAGTGTCATTAACAGCGGCTGTGCAGCTCCGTTCCTGGGCTCCCATCCTGCGAGCCTCTGTAGCATCCGCAATCGGCCTGGGTTTGTCCGCGTTTTACCTGGTCCCTGCGGCAGTCGAGCAACGCTGGGTTGAAATACGCCAGGCCACCGACGACCCCGGCCTGCTGATTGAAAATAGCTGGCTCTTTGCCCGCCACGCAGGCGAGGCAATGGAGTTGCACGACGTAGAGCTATTGCGCGTCTCGGCGATCGCCGTCACCATGATTGCACTGACGCTGGCGGGCGTTTTCTTCAGCTGGCGGCGTGGCCGTTTTGCCACTCAGCGCGCCTGGTGGCTTTCTCTGGCAGTAATCCCGGTTGTGGTTCTGCTGCTTCAGTTCCCCATTTCTCTTCCGCTTTGGAATGCCCTGCCAAAATTGCGTTTTCTGCAGTTTCCGTGGCGCTGGCTGGTGGTGCTCGAGGCGCCTATGGGCATCTTTTTTGCAGCCGCGGTTTGGACCAGCCGTCGTCGCCTGCGCATCGCCATGACCGTGGTCTATGCCATATTTCTGGTCGGCATTACCATGTTCACGGCCGAAGTGTTTTTCCAGCATTGCGATTCTGAAGACTCCGTGCGCGGCAGCCTGCGCGCCTATCGCGATGGGCTGGGGTTTGCGGGCACCGACGAGTACGCTCCCCCCGGTGCGGACGATTCGCTGGTCGCAACTGATTTGCCCGACGCCTGCTTCACCACAAATCCTGTCGTGGTTTTGGGCCGTGGAGAGGATGGCACAACCCCCGCATGGTCGCAGGAACAAGGCACGTGTGAGGCCACCTTCCAAGCTACGGCTAACGGCGTCAAGGCTCCAGCCGAGCATGTGCGCATCGCCGCCGTCGCACCGCAGGCTGGCTTTCTGATCTTGCGCCTGCGCACCTATCCTGCCTGG
>JANXYB010000066.1 GCA_025350325.1 Acidobacteriaceae bacterium | reverse complement strand
GAGCACCGGATCGATGCCGCGGGTCACCTCGCATTCCCTGCCTTGATCGATTTGAACGACGATACTGACCCGGCAAAGGGTTTAAGCTTCAGCAAGAATCCGCCACGCTTCTCTACCGGCCAGATGATCCTTGAAAATCGTCCCGGCCTGCTGGTGGAACTGCACATGCTCAAGAATTACCAGACCCGCGTCACAGGCAACTATGAATTGTTGCGGGCGCTGCTGGAAGTGATGAATCGCGACGCGGCCAAATTGATCGCGCTGAATCATGACGCTGACGCTGCGGCAGCGAAACTGGGTGCGAGCGCACTCGGCAATCTAAAATTCCCGCTGGAAATTGATTGGGACGGCGAGACCACTCCCATAGTTTTTCATGGCTTGAAATACACCCGCAACTTGAGCGAAGTTTCAGGAACGATGTGGGTGCGATACGAACAAACCCCGTGGGTTGTGACCCTGCCGCTGGCCACTGGCGCCAAGGTGGCGGCATCGATTGAGCCTCCCGCGGCCTACATCATCCCGCCGCAATGGACGTATGTGATCGACGTCCTCGCTGCCCACGATGTGACGATGCGACGCACCTCTGCTGCGTGGTCAGGCAAAGTCGAGCGCTATCGCTGCAGTGGAATGCAATGGCAGGGACCTCCTTTTGAGGGCCGCCATCCGATCTTTCATGGTGAGGGCGCGGGTGCACAGCCGGGTCATTACGGAACCTGCACTCTGGGTACAGAAGCCGTATCGTTCCCGACCGGCTCGGTTGTAGTAGAGCTTAATCAGCGTCTCTCCAAGGTCGCCATTCATTGGCTTGAACCGGATGCCCCCGATTCAGCGTTGCGATGGGGATTCTTCGATCCCATCTTCGAGCAAAGAGAATATGGCGAGGCCTACGTGCTCGAAAAGCTGGCGCGGGAAAACCTGGCCAAAGACCCTGCTCTCAAAGCGGAATTTGAACGCCGCGTGCAGACAGACGCAGGTTTTGCAGCCAATCCTCGAGCGCGCCTTGAGTTCTTTTATGAGCGGTCGCCATGGTTCCTTGCGAATCACGTCGGGGAATATCCGGTTGGCCGTCTGCTCTCGCTCGATGGTCTACCCCTGCACTAGGCTTCTCCGCCACCTATCGGCAATCGCACCGTTGGGGTTCGAAGTTCCTCTGCCATAAATGAAGGATTGCGCAATCCTGTGCGAAGCCTTAGCTTGACACAGTAACCCGATCTCATCTCTGGAGTGTTTTGTATGCAAAGTGTAGCGCTGCTCCTACAAGACGTACCCAATCAACAGGCAATGCAGCACATGGTCTATCTGTTGGCTGGCATCATTCCCTTTCTGATTTTGATCGCGATAGCTGCAGTGATGGTGCCTTGCTGGTTCATTTTAAAGAAGGCAGGATTTACGCCGTGGCTCGCATTATTGTGCCTGATTCCATCGCTGGGTACGCTGGTGCTGCTGTATGTGATCGCCTTCTCAGATTGGAAGATCCCGGCACTGCCGCCCAATGCCTGGCAACCGCAGCCGCCTTATCCGCCGCAGCCGCCCTATCCGCCACAGCCGCCCTATCCACCGCAAGCCTGACGAGGCAGCTTTTAAAGATGACGGGGTAAACAGGTGCTAGCATCGTGATTGGAAACTATCGACACCATGCCTGATCTGCCACCCCAACAAGCTAAACCACCTCGCGTTCGCTTTGCGCCCTCGCCCACCGGCTATCTGCACGTAGGTGGGGCGCGGACCGCCCTGTTCAACTGGCTGTTTGCGCGCCATACCGGCGGAACTTTTATCCTGCGCATTGAAGACACCGATTTTGAGCGCTCGTCCGACGCGATGGTCGAGGGCATTCTTGAAGGCATGCGTTGGCTAGGCCTCGATTGGGACGAGGGGCCGTTCTTCCAATCGAGGCGACTCGATCTCTATAAAGAAACCGCTGCAATAAGCGTTGCCGGCGGTCACGCCTATCCCTGCTTTTGCTCTAAAGAAGATTTAGACAATCGCCGCAAAGAGGCAACGGCCAGCGGACATCAGCCGATGTACGACCGCCGCTGCAGGCACATTGCAAAAGAGGAAGCTGTGGCGCGCATCGCGGCGGGAGAGCCAGCGGCCATTCGCTTCGCAGTGCCTGAGGGCGGAGCGACAAGCTTTGATGATGCCGTGTTCGGCAAGGTTGAATTTCAGAATGCCGACCTTGAAGATTTCGTTCTTCTGCGTTCCGACGGAATTCCTACATATCACTTGAGCGTGGTGGCCGACGACATCGATATGCGTCTCACTCACATCATTCGCGGCGCCGACCATATTTCAAACACGCCTAAACAGGTGCTGCTGTATCGCGCGCTCGAAGCCCCACTTCCCGTCTTCGCTCACGTGCCGCTCATTCTCGGCCCCGATAAAACGCGGCTTTCAAAACGTCATGGTGCGACCAGCGTGATCGCTTATAAGCAGATGGGCATCGTGCCGGAAGCCTTTCGCAATTTTCTCTCACTGCTCGGATGGACCACCGGTGGGCTTAAGGATGCGAACGGAAAAGATCGCGAAATATTTTCCTCAGAGGAGCTAGTCAATCTCTTCTCGCTCGAGGGAATTTCCAAATCGAATGCGGTGTTCGATAACGACAAGTTGGCCTGGTTCAACACGGAATACATTCGCAACTATCCAGTTGCGCAACTCAAGCCTCTTGTCGAACAAGAATGGAAGCTGGCCGGCTTTACGCCGACGCGGAGTGAGAAAGAAATCACCCACGCCATCGAATTGCTGAAACCGCGCGCCCGCAGTCTCAAAGATTTTGCGAGCGCTTTTCGCGGCTATTTTTCTGACGAATACGAGATCGATGCGGCTGCCGCAGCCAAGTTTCTCAGCGGAAATGTTCCTGCGCTTCTGGTGGAGTTAGGTGCGCGTTATCTGGCGGCTACAGAATTCACCGAGGCCTCGACTGAAGCCCTGTTGCGCGCATTCGCCGAAGAAAAAGGCATCAAAGCGGGCGTGCTTATCAACGGAAGCCGCGTGGCATTGACTGGGCAGGGAGTCGCGCCAAGCCTTTTTGCGGTAATGGTTGCGTTGGGGCAGCACCGCGTGGCGGCCAGGCTGCAAAAAGCTGTAGTGCAACCAGTCGGATAATTCTCGCGCCGTAACTACTTTCCAATTACGTCAATCGGCACAGTGATCGTTTTGGGCGGCATGCAGGTGTTGGCGTTGCACGCCTGGTAGCGAAGTTTCGCTTCGATCAGGTGGTCGCCCTTGGCCGCAACGATGCGGGCATCGATGGCAAACTCGCCGGTATAGACACTGAGCCTGTCGGTCGTGTCGCCGCGTAAGACCAACTCCGATCCGGCAGGATAGTTCGCGCTTTCAAGCTTCACGCCGGTAGATTCAGGAATCGAAAATGTAGTGGGAATCAGGAACTCTTCGCGCGGTGTGTGCGAATTGATGTGCAGCCCCGGCCCGATGCGAAAGTGCAGTACCACCGCGCTAGCCTTGCCAGCGGGGACAGACACTTGTTCGGGAAACAAATATTCGACCGCTTCTCCCTTCGCGATTGATCGCTGCATCGAGTCCATGGGAGCTTGCGCGCCCATCGCGACACATGAGAGCACTGCCACAATCAACGCCACGATACACACTGAAGTCTTGTTCACCATCATCGATCCGTACTCGTCAATTCTCATCGGCCCGACGCGAGCGCTTTGCGGATGTTGGCCTCCATGTCATCCTTTGAAGTGAGGCCGAGTTGCGCAGCAACCACATTGCCCGCACGATCCACAAAAAATGAAGTGGGTAACTCGTCGAGGCCCCCGTAGGGCTTGCTGATACTGTCGCCATCGATCAAGACCGGGTAGGGCATTTTCTCCTGCTTAACAAACTTGGCAATCGCGCTTTTTTCGCGGGCCAAACCCGCTTTGTCGCTGGGCTGCAAGTCATCGCCTTCGGTCGAAACGCCCAACACTTCGAATCCTTGTCCCGCGTATTGATTGCGCAAATCAATCAGCCACGGTGTTTCAATCTTGCATGGGCCGCACCACGTGGCCCAAAAATTGATGAGAACAGCCCGTCCCCTGTAACTGGACAGGGAAACTTTCTTCCCCGCAAGATCTTCGAGGGTAAAACTGGGCGCGGGCTTGCCTTTCAGAGGCGAAATGTACTGCGGTGCTTTGCCCGATGCGTCCGCAACCAGCACGCCCGGCCCTGAATTGGCCATGGCGCGCTCCGCGGCCTGTCGACGCGACTCCCAGTTGGCCCAGCCGGCCCAGGCAAAAATGGCCAGGATTAACAGAACCAAACATAGAACGAGTGTATTTCGTTTCACAGGGGATCGACCTCTTCTCTCTGATTGTACGAGCAAACACGGGCCTACGGCTCGAAGCTGATACCATCAGAAACCAATGAAGCCCCAAAAGGAAGACGACTGCCTGACACCCGCGGCACTGGTGCGCACAGAGGCGGCGGCACTCGAAGCGCTGGCAGCGCGCCTGGAAGGGCCAATGGCCAGGGACTTCGAGCGCGCCGTTGACCTGATCCTGCACTGCGGAGAGACCAACGGGCGCGTCGTGGTCACGGGCATGGGCAAAAGTGGCATCATTGCCCAAAAGATCGCGGCTACTCTCAGTTCCACCGGCTCGCCTGCCCTGTTTCTGCATCCCGCAGAGGCGGTGCATGGCGATGTGGGCGTCTTGATGCGCGGCGATGTAGTAGTGGCGCTCTCAGCAAGCGGCGAGACCGATGAAATCCTGCGGCTTCTGGCTACGCTCAAGCGCAAAGGCGACGCTCTGATCAGCTTCTGCTGCCGCCTGGATTCGACTCTCGCCCAAGCCAGCGATGTGGTACTCGATTGCGGAGTGGCGCGCGAGGCCTGCGCGCTCAACCTGGCCCCGACGGCCTCAACCACTTCTATGCTGGCCCTCGGCGACGCCCTGGCCATTGCAGTAAGTCTGCGCAAGGGATTTCGTGCCGAAGATTTTGCCGCGTTGCACCCCGGCGGCAAGCTGGGCAAGCAGTTGGCCAAGGTCCGTGAGCTGATGCATGCGGGCGCTGCAGTGCCGATAGTGACAACGGCGACGCCTATGACCGATGTGATTTTCGAGATGTCGTCGAAGAAGCTGGGCATGACCACGGTGCAGGAAAAAGGCCGTCTGCGCGGTGTCATCAGCGACGGCGATCTGCGGCGCCTGCTTGAGCGCGATGGCGGCGCAGCGCTGAGCAAGACCGCCGGCGAAGCGATGAACGCCCATCCAAGCACCATCTTCGCCGCGGAACTGGCCGCAAAAGCACTCGCCATTTTGGAGGAGCGCAAGATCACTTCCCTGGTCGTGGTCGATGACGAAGGTCAGGTCGAGGGCGTGGTGCACCTGCACGATCTGTGGGGCGTTGAGCTGATTTAGCGCCAGGGGACGATCACATGTATGTGCCCCGGAATCTGAAGCCGGAACATTTAGAATGAACTTTGTCCTTCATTGTCTGCGCTCGATTTGACGGGCGGGAAAGCACGTCTCATTATCTCTATGCATCGTTGGTCCAAGCTTTTTATTCCTACCCTTCGTGAGGCTCCGGCAGATGCCGAAGTGGCCAGTCACAAGTTCTTGATCCGCGCAGGCTACATACGCCAGTTGGGCGCAGGCATCTACAACTACCTCTTCCTCGGACAGCGCTCGCTGAACAAGATCATCGGCATCGTGCGCGAGGAGATGGATCAGATCGGCCAGGAATTCTTTTTGCCTGCAATCTTGCCCAAAGAACTGTGGATCGAGAGTGGTCGGTGGAGCGGCATGGGCGACAACATGTTTCGCCTCAAAGATCGCAAAGGCGCGGACCTGTGCCTGGGCATGACCCACGAAGAAGTCATGACCTCGATTGCGCGCAGCGAATTGCGCAGCTACAAGCAGTTGCCGCAGATCTGGTACCAGATTCAGACCAAATTCCGCGATGAGCCAAGGCCCAAGTCCGGCTTGCTGCGGGTGCGCCAGTTCACGATGAAGGACAGCTATTCCTTCGACATAGACGCGGCAGGGCTGGACAAAAGCTTTGACCTGCACGATGCGGTCTACCGAAAAATCTTCACCCGATGCGGATTAAAGTTTGTCGCTGTGGAGGCGGATTCGGGCGCGATGGGCGGATCGCAATCGCAGGAATTCATGGTCTACACCGACGCTGGCGAAGATCTGATCGCTAGCTGTCCAGTCTGTGACTATGCAGCCAATCTTGAGAAAGCTACGTCGCGGCTTGAGCCCGTTGCAGAAGTCGAGCCAACGGGAGATGGAAATCCGGAACTCGTTCACACCCCCGACTGCGCCGCTATCGCGAGTGTTGCGGAGTTCTTTAAGATTTCACCCGCCTCTGATATCAAGTGTGTCGCCTACATGGGTCTCAAAAGAGGTCAGTCGGGCAAGCCCGATACGTGGCATGGCGTTGCCTCTTTTCTGCGCGGCGATCATCAGGTCAATGAGACCAAGTTGATGGGCGCTGTCGGCGCGGCCGACCTGCGCACCATGCTGCCTGAGGAACTCGAGCTGTTTTTCAAAGGCCCTGCGGGATATCTTGGGCCAGTCGGCCTCAAGCACAACGAAAAACCGCTCGAAGAGGGGCTGACTGTAGTCGTCGATCAATCGCTCGAGGGACGCAAGAATCTTGTCGCCGGCGCGAACAAGTCCGATTACCACCTGCGCAATGTAATTCCAGGCCGAGATTTCACGTGGACACTCATGGCGGATATTCGCAGCGTGAACGAAGGCGAAGCCTGCCCCACAGACAATTGCGGGGGCAAGCTGGTAGTCGGCAAAGCGGTCGAGGTTGGCCACATTTTCAAGCTTGGATACAAGTACTCGGAGTCGATGGGCGCACGCGTTCTCGACTTGAACGGCAAACAAGTTACCCCCATCATGGGCAGCTACGGCATTGGCATCGAACGCATTCTCACCGCCGCAATTGAGCAGTCAAACGACGAGAATGGCTTCTGGCTCCCTGCATCGATTGCGCCTTTCACAGTCGTGGTTACCGTTACAAATGTTTCCGACGCGGCCTTGCGCGACGCTGGAGAAAAGCTGGCTGAGGAGCTTGCAGCCACAGGGCTTGACGTCTTGCTCGATGACCGCAACGAGCGGGCCGGCGTCAAATTTAAAGATGCCGACCTGGTTGGAATTCCTTATCGTATCAATGTTGGCAAAAAGGTTGCGAGTGGATTCATTGAGCTGGTTTCACGCGACAAGGCAACCAGTATAGACGTGGCTCTGGCCGATATCGTTGCACAGGTCAAACAGCGCGTTGCAGAAGAAGCGCTGCTCACGGCTGTCGAGGATTAGCGACCCGGTTCAGCATTTTTTCGTCTATCAATTTAGGTTTGCAATCAATTGAAGGAGCGGTAATGGCGTTGAAGATCAGGCTGAGAAGAGCCACCGGCAATCTGTCGTTACCGGCGTTGATTGTGCGCGTGGTCATAGTCAGCGTCGTAGTCGTCGTTCTGATTTGTTTTGCGGTTGCCTCGCATTACTACAGCAAGTATCAGCATATTGTTGACGACCGTTTAAAGCAGCCGCTCTTTGCAGCAACAGCCAAGATTTATGCGGCGCCCCGCGAGGTCAGGCGCGGCCAAAAGCTTAACGCAAATCTTATTGCCAATGAGTTGCGCGACGCCGGATACACCCCCGGTAGCGCGCATGCGGCGCAAATGGGGACCTATAACCAGAATGGCGGCACCATCACGGTGAGGCCCGGCCCTGAGTCATACCACGCGCCGGACGCCGCCACCATCCAAGTCAGCGATGGTGTAGTTAAGTCAATTACGGACGCACACCAACAGCCGCTTTTAAGTTATGAGTTGGAACCAATTCTCATCACCGGGCTGAGCGAAGACGCCAATCGCACCAAGCGTCGACTGGTCACCTACGACGAAATTCCGCAAAATTTGGTACACGCCGTTCTAGCGATTGAGGACCGGCGCTTCTTCGAACACAATGGCGTGAATTATTTTCGCTTGTTTCAAGCAGGCTATAGAGATCTGACCACTGGGCAGAAAGCGCAGGGCGGATCGACGCTGACCATGCAGTTAGCGCGCGGCTTCTTCCTCACACCTGAAAAGAAATTCAAGCGCAAGATCATCGAAATTCTCATCACCTTCCAACTCGAACATCGCTTCACCAAGAAGCAGATCTTCGAGCTTTACGCCAACCAGATCAATCTGGGCCAGCGCGGCAGCTTTTCAATCGACGGGTTCGGTGAGGCGTCGCAAGCCTACTTCGGTAAGGATATTCGTCAGCTCAATCTTGCTGAGTCCGCGGCGTTGGCGGGCATTGTCCAAAGGCCCAATTACTTCAACCCATGGCGACATGCCGATCGCACCATCGATCGTCGCAACCTGGTTTTGGATTCGATGGTTGAGACCGGTTTCATCACCAAGGATCAGGCGGAGCACGCCAAAAGCGAGCCACTGCATTTGTCTACGCAGAGTGTCGATGCCAGCGAGGCGCCCTACTTCGTCGACCTGGTGCGCGATCAGTTAAATCAGAAACTGGGCGAGACCGACTTTAATCGCGAAGGCTTGCGCATCTACACTTCGCTCGACCCTGACCTGCAACGCGCTGCCGCCGAGGCTGTCGAAGTAGGCATGAAGGGCGTCGATGAGCAGGTATTGAAGCTGCACACGCATCGCAGAACCGCAAAAGAAATAAAGGCAGGTCTGCCGCCTAAGCCCGTTCCGCCCATCACCTATCCGCAAGTGGCGCTCGTGGCCATCAACCCTCATACCGGCCAGGTACTGGCGCTTATCGGCGGACGCAACTATGGCAATAGCCAGTTGGATCACGCTGTGTCCAAACGCCCTACCGGTTCCATTTTTAAGCCTTTTGTTTTTGCGGCTGCATACAACACGACCGTTGCGGGTACCACGCTTGAGGGACAGGATAAACCTTTCACCGCCATCACCATGCTCAACGATGAACAGACTACCTACGAGACAGGCAGCAACCAGGACTACACTCCGCGCAATTACAAAGACGAGTACCACGGTGAAGTGACAGCGATCTACGCTCTCGCCCATTCACTCAACAACGCGACCATTGCTCTCGCTTCCGAAGTCGGCTTTGATAATGTCGCGGCGCTGGCGCGTGCAAGTGGCATCAAGAATGCACGCGGCACTCCGTCGGTGGCGATTGGGAGTTACGATGCCACTCCACTCGACATGGCTGGCGCTTACACGGTCTTTGCCAACAACGGCGTCCATCTTGATCCATGGTTGCTGGCCAGTGTGCGCACTCCCTCCGGCGACGTGATCACCGATTTCACACCCACATCTAAGCAGGTTTTAGATCCGCGCGTGGCGTATCTTACGACCAATCTTATGGAAGGTGTGATGAACTTCGGCTATGGCTACGAGGTGCGTCGCCACGGCTTTATGGAGCCCGCAGCGGGCAAGACTGGTACGTCGCACGACGTATGGTTCGCAGGATTTACCAGCAACCTTATCTGCATCGTGTGGGTCGGGAACGACGACTACACCGATGTGAAGCTATCAGGAGCGCTGGCCGCCGCGCCCATCTGGGCTGAATTTATGAAGCTCGCGGTGAAGCTGCCGCAGTATTCCGACACGCATAACTTCACGCCGCCAGACGGCATTCAAGTAATGAAGATCGACAAGGTCAGCAACCTGCTCAGCGATGAATCCTGCCCGGATGGCTACATGGCTGCGTTTCTCATCGGCACCGCCCCGACCGATACTTGCGATCATCCAGGGTCGCTCGATCACCGCAATATTTTGCAGAAAATCTTTGGATTCGGCAAGAATTGAGTTCACATCGCGGGGATCATCTCAGCCATCCACATCCGAGCCGTCCGGCATCGGCTGGCAAGACTGACACCAATACGACGCCCGCGCATCCTGGCCTTGCAGTCGCCTGCGGATTGGCTGACCGCATTGCCGGCACGGACCGCCGTGACGTCCATACACCCACACGCTGTCTTTGGGATCTGATTGATTGGTGGTGCGGCGATGGCCCCGGTAGGTCACAATCATGTTCCCTGAATCTTCAAGTACATTAGCTCCAAGCAGCCTTTGCGCGGTTTGCACCAGCGCCCCGATCTGCCCCTCGCTGAGCGATGAAACTTTGCGAAACGGGTTAATTCCTTCAACGAAACAAATTTCCGACTTGAACACATTTCCCACGCCCGCCAGCACGCGCTGACGCAGCAGGACGTCGCCAATCTCCTCGTCCGCGCAAGCCGCAATGCGCATCTTCGTCGCCTCTGCGTCGAAATCGGAACCGAGAATGTCGGCGCCCGCTTGCGGGATGCGCTTTTCGCGCGCCAGCGTGCGAGCGGTATACATGCGCGCCACCGGAACTAGAAATCCAATCGCTTGATATTCTGCATTTTCGAGCACAATGCGCATTTCGCTGCCCGGTCTTTGCCACCGCTCGCCGGGCCGGTAGATGTGCCAACTGCCGTTCATCAGCATGTGCGTCGCCAGTGTCCCACCGCCAGAGAAATGAATGAGCAGCCACTTGCCGCGCGACTCCACCATATCGACAAGCTGTCCTGCAAGCGGGGTGTCGTCGTTAAATCGTGTTAGCAGCGGATAGGTCGAGCGAAATCCTGTGATCGGTTTGCCGGCGAGCGCACGCCCCAAGGCTCGCGCCGAGCGGAAAATTGTATCGCCCTCAGGCATGATCTATTGCAACTCCTCTGTGGGCGGATCTACAGGAATGTCGGGACGGCCAAGGGGCATATGAATGCGCCGCAGATGCATGCCCAGCGGACCCGCATGGAATCCTGCATCCATGAGAAAGCGCGCCATGGGATGACCTGCGACCGTCTGCCCGTTGATAGTCGTAATCAGCGCTCCCTGATGCCCGCCGCCGCGCATTCGCTCTTGCCCGCGTGCAGCGAGAAAATGAGCCAGACCCGCAGCCCCCTGCGATCGCTCGGGCTCGTCCCCCGATAAAAAAATGAGCAGATTTGGATTGTTGCGGCGAAGCCATGCTACTAACTGCCCGTTGCGCAAAACCACCTCGGCGTATGCGGCGCGCGTAAGCATGCGAGGAGCCGACTCTGAATCTTCTTCTGCCACGGGCAATGCGGGCCAGGGTAGAACCGAACCATAAGGATTAGCCGGATCGGTCGCGGCCAACTGCACAAATTCCGGCTTCTCCTGAGACGGCTCCGCACGCAATTGCCGCAACAGGTCGACGGCCGCAGGCAGCGCAAATTGGGTTGCGCCCAAGCCGGCAACAAAATATCCGCGACGAATACGACCGCTTTCTTCAAGTGCTTTGAGCACGTCGTAAACCGCGCTGAAACCGCCCGGCACATTCTCCGCCGCGACTGACTCGCGCATCAACACGCCGTAGCGATTGAGCAGTTGCAAGGCAAGTGCGTGACTCGCTTCGGTATTGGTGCGCGTGTCTGCGGTTCCCTGCTGGGCGCGTGTTTGCAGCACCGACCAGCGGCCCTGCACTGTTGGTGGAGTGGTGCGGCGCGAGCGAAACGATGCACCGGTTTGCACCCGACGTGGAGTGCGGCTGGTGTCCGGCTTCGCGGTGTACGCTCGTAGCGCATGCAGCGAATCGTTGGTGATGAGCCCACGCCACACCAGGCTCCACAATGCTTCGATCGACTCGCCCGGGTAGCCGCCGCCCACAGCCTGGTGCAGGGGATCGAAGAAGCTGGCTCCTGAAGTTTCGAGCACCGAAAGAAGTTTTTGCTCGCGCTCAGTGAGCGGCTCGACGACCGGCCGCTTTTGCAAAAGCAAAGGTAGTTTGTCTGAGAGAAAGAGCGCGATGCGCCCGTCGCGCTCGCCCATCGGCTCAATGCCTGCCCAAGCTACTTCGCCGGCAGCTATCAGGGTGTCGAGGCCCGCTGGATCGTAGCCCGCAATCCGCGCAGGCAGGATAGATGTCTCAAGCAACGTCGCGGGCAGAGGCGCTCCCTGCAGGCTTTCGATGGCGTCGAGCAACACGTCGAGATGCGCGGCAGTGGCACGGCGCGGGTTGAGCAGACCCTGCCAGTGCGCAAGAAAGCGTGCCAGAGTATGCTGCTCAACCGGTTCAACTTCGCGACGTAGTTTCGCCAAAGACTTGCGCCGGATCAGGCGTAGGATCTCGGCATCGCACCACTCGCGATGCAGGCCGCCCGGGCGAAAGCCGCCTTCGAGTATGCGGCCTTCCTGCATCAGCAGACGCAACGTGTTTTCAACGACGGCGGCATCGAGCGCGAATCGCTCTGCGGGCTCACGAAGCGTAAATGGGCCATGCGTACGCGCATAGCGGCGAATGAGTTCGAGCACCGGCTGTGCCACCGGCCCCATCAACGACGATGGAAGCCCCGGCGGCAATGGAATGCCCAGAGCGTCGCGATAGCGCGCGGCATCTTCAACCGCAATCAGACGGCGTTCCCCGGCGATGCGCAGTTCGAGCAAGCGGCGGCCACGCACCAGCTTGTCCACCTGGGGCATCAAGTCTGGCGATACGACGCGGCGCGCTATTTCGTCGCGGGTAAGATCGCCAAGGCGCAAACACAGATCATGAATTCCATCGGCCGAGCGTGCGCGATACGACTCGATCCGGCACTGCGCAGTCTCCTCGACCTCTGCGATGGCGTCGATGTCGAGCAATTCGCGCAAGTCTGCCTCGCCGAGCAGTTCGCGCAACTGATCCTGGTCGATAGTGAGTGCCTGGGCACGGCGTTCTGCGAGCGGCGCGTCGCCGTCGTAAAGAAAATTTGACACGTAACTGAAAAGCAGCGAAGAGGCAAAAGGCGACGGCTTGCGCGTTTCGACGACGTGCACGCGCAACTGGCGTTGTTCGATAGCGCGCAAAGTTTCAATCAGGGCTGGCATGTCAAAAACGTCGCGCAAGCATTCGCGATAAGCCTCAAGCAGCATGGGAAACGAAGGGTAGCGCGAAGCCACGCTTAGCAAATCGTAAGACCGCTTGCGCAACTGCCACAGCGGCGAACGGGCATCGGCGCGCCGCCGCGGTAGCAGGAGAGCTCGACCCGCAGCCTCGCGGAAGCGCCCGGCAAACAGCGCCGTCGAACCGAGCTGACGCAACACCATTTGCATCGCCTCGGCCGACTCTACTAGAAACCAATCCACGTCTGGCGCTGCATCGGTGTCAGGAAAGCGCACAACGAATCCGTCATCGCCCCAAAGTGTTTCTACCTCGGGACCGCCAGCGGCATGAATGCGAGCGGAAACAGCCATGGCCCACGGAATGTGAATGCGGCTGCCAAAGGGGGTGAGAACGCAGACGCGCCAGTCGCCAAGTTCATCGCGGCAGCGCTCGATGACGATTGTGCGGTCATCAGGCACGGCGCCGGTCGCTGCTTCCTGGTCGGCGAGGAATTGCAGCAGGTTTTCGGCCGCGCCAGGGTCGAGATCGTGTTCAGCGACGAGCTGCGTCAGCGCTGCCGGGCGCGGCAATTCGCGAAGGGTGCGAACCAGCGCCCCAATTCTGCGGCCAAACTCAAGCGGGCGGCCCGGCCCCTCCCCTTTCCAAAAAGGCATCTTACCGGGCTCGCCGGGGGCGGGTTCAACCAGCACTCGATCATGCGTGATGTCGACGATACGCCAAGTGGATGCGCCCAAAATAAATGTCTCGCCCCGGTGCGACTCAAAGACCATTTCTTCATCGAGTTCGCCAACCCGGACCGATTTTCCCTCGGTGTGGGCGAGGAACACGCCGTAAAGGCCGCGATCGGGAATCGTGCCGGCATTGAGAATCGCGAGCCTGCCTGCTCCTTCGCGCGCAGTTACCACGTTGCGGATTCGATCCCAATTCAGGCGGGGGCGCAATTCGGCGAATTCATCTGAGGGGTAGCGGCCGCTAAGCAGGTCAAGCACGCCTTCGAACAAAGCGCGGCTAAGAGCTCCGAAAGGAGCGGCTCGTCGCACCAGATCGTAGAGGTCGTCGACGGGAACTTCCGGCATCTGCTCTGCTTCAGCGTCCTGATAGGCGAACCCAGACTCGGTCTCTTCTGAAGAGGCGTTGTCCCCCGCCCTCCCAGCAGAAAGCCTGCGCGCGGGTACGGCGCCCAAGTGGCTAGCCGACTTACCGCGCTTGAGTTTTTTCGGGCGGCTGGCGGGTGCAAAAACAAATCCCGGTGGATGCGACACGATCGCGACCAACTGCTGGCACAGCACGTCAAGAGGATTGCGCGGGAAGCG
>JANXYB010000058.1 GCA_025350325.1 Acidobacteriaceae bacterium | reverse complement strand
TTTGTCGGTGAGCTGAGCGAGAACTGTTCCATCGGGGCTATATTTCGATGGGATCAGACGATGAGTGTCTGGGAAAGAACACTCGACGGCAGGCGGGGTCACTGGCCTCCGCGACGAGCATCTAACAGCTGTCGCACCCCCACCATCCCGGGCTGACCAAGACGCAGAATGTATGCAAGAGGCGTCGAGCCGCGAAACATCGGGTTGCTGTTGGGCAGCTTTATCCATGCATCCGCGAGGCGCTGGCTATAGAGAATGTTGAGCGCCTTGAATATGCCAACGATGAGAGAGATGCGGGTCAGGGTGTCTTGATCGAGAGCCCGCGCGCCGGGCGCTTTCTTCAGACTGTAAAATGTCCCGGAAGAAATTCCCCCGAGAAGTTCCCGTGCATCCTGGTCCTTGACCGCCCACTTCTCCATGATCCGCAAAAACGCTTTCATCCCGACTTGACTGAGCCGTTCCCGGGTAGAAGGGTCGGATAGATTGGCGGCCACATCGAATCGGTAACCTGCGATTTGCGGAAGTACAGCAGCGGCGTTCATTATGCACTCTCCAATTTTGTAATAATATCACTCCATATTTGAAAAAGACAACTTATCATGAGTTATTTCGCCGGTTCTTCTCAGCAGGTCCCCCCAGAACACCTTGCGATTCATTGATTCTGAAACTTGCGACGGCGCCGTAAAGATGTGGTTCCCAGTCATACGCTCGGAGGGGGCGTGGGTCTTAACAGATATGATTTGAGTGTGGCCAATTTAGAAAATTTAGAGAGTCTCGCCGCAGTTCCGGCACTCGCCGTGACGATCCTTTGTCTTTCCGCAATTGAGACTCTGAGGAGTGAAGACGGTTAATCTGACACTCTTTTGCTTTTCACGTGAGGATAACACCCTTTGTTTCCTGCAGATTTCCTGCCGAATCGACGTTCGTAATCTAAGTCACTTGTTTCACACGGGTAACAGATGCCGCCTATCCTAAACGCGCAATCCATCAGCAAGACCTTTGGCGCGACCCCCCTGTTTCGCGATATTTCAATCACCGTCGAAGACGGCGCGCGCATTGGCCTCATTGGCCCCAACGCGGCCGGCAAATCAACCCTGCTCGCCGTGCTGGCCAGCCAGATTGAGCCCGACACCGGCGAATTAGCCGTGCGCAAACGCGCTCGTGCCGCGTATGTCCCGCAGGATTCGCGCTTTGAGGCTGGCCTCTCCATCCGGCAAGTTCTTGAGAACGCACTCGCCGCCGCCCATGTCAACGAGTCCGAGCGCGAAGGCCGCCTGCGCGAGTTGGCAGGCCGCGCCGGCTTTGTCGACCTAAACACCGAGGCCGCCGCTCTCTCTGGCGGATGGCGCAAGCGCCTCGCAATCACCGAGGCCCTTGTCTCCGAGCCTGAAGTCATGCTGCTCGACGAGCCCACCAATCACCTCGACCTGGCGGGCATCGAGTGGCTAGAGGAGCTGTTGAATTCGTCCAACTTCGCCGCTGTCACCGTCAGCCATGACCGCTACTTTCTTGAGTCCACATCGAGCGAAATCATTGAGCTCAATCGCATTTACGCCGACGGTTTGCTGCGTGTCAAGGGCAACTTCAGCCATTTCCTTGAGGAACGACAGGCCCACCTAGAGTCGCAAAGCAAACAGCAGGAAAGTCTGCGCAACCAGGTGCGCACTGAGATCGAATGGCTGCGCCGTGGTCCCAAGGCGCGCACTACCAAATCGAAGGCCCGCATCGACTCAGCCAACGCCATGATCGGCCAACTGCAAGCGATGGATACGCGCACCACCGTCAACTCCGCCGGCATCGACTTTGCCGCCAGCGAACGCAAAACCAAACGCCTCGCCGAATTTCGGAATGTGGCCTGCGCAATCGGCGGCCGCACCTTGTTTTCCGGCCTCGATTTCATCCTCACTGCGGGCATGAAAGTCGGCCTGGTTGGCCCCAACGGCAGCGGCAAAACTACCCTCCTGCGCATGTTGCGCGGTGAATTGGAACCGGCCGAAGGCACCATCCGGCGCGCCGAAGCGCTGCGGTTGGTCTATTTCAGCCAGATGCGCGAACTGGACGAGAGCCTGACCCTGCGACGCGCCCTGGCGCCCGAGGGGGACGGGGTCATTTACCAGGGTCGCGTCGTCCACGTCGCGAGTTGGGCAGCGCGCTTCCTCTTCAGCGGTGAACAACTCAACCAGCCGGTGCGCAACCTGAGCGGTGGCGAAAAAGCTCGCGTGCTTATCGCCAAGCTGATGCTGGAACCTGCCGACATTCTGCTGCTTGATGAGCCTACCAACGACCTTGATATTCCAACGCTTGAAATCCTTGAAGAGAACCTGCTCGATTTTCCAGGCGCGCTCGTATTAGTCACACACGATCGCTACCTGCTCAACCGGGTTGCCTCCACCGTGCTCGGTCTCGACGGCAAGGGAAACACCGGCCGTTTTGCCGACTATGCACAGTGGGAAGTCTGGCTCGAGGAGCAGGACGCAACCCAACAGAACCGCGCTTCCGACACATCGTCAAAACGTGCCCCAGGCTCCGAAACAGCGGAGACGAGTAACGGCAAAAAGAAGAAGCTCTCCTACCTTGAGGCGCGGGAATTCGCCACCATCGAGAAGCGCGTCGAAGTGTCCGACCATCGCCTGGCCAGTGCGCACGAAAGGGTAGAGAGCCCCTCGATCGCGAGTGACTCCATCGCCCTCGAAGCAGCTCTGGCTGAACTTGATGCCGCTCAGCATGAAAGCCATGACCTCTACGCCCGCTGGGCTGAACTCACCGAGAAGGCGGGTTAAGCCTAAGTGATTGCGTGGTAGAGAATAAAGCTACGGCACGATGAGGTGCCATTCATCAAGGACAGTCGCTTGAGACTGCACCGAAAGCAGATATGCAAAATCCAGTAAAAGTCTTGATCGTCGAAGATGAACCACATGCCCTGATGGGTCTCGCAGAGCTGATCTCGGGGTGGGGATACCGCACCGAGACTGCCCGCGACGGCATCGAAGGCTGGGAAAAAGTGCTGGCGTTCGATCCGGCGATCGTGATCACCGACTTGAAGATGCCGCGCATGGACGGCATCGGACTGCTGACTAAAATCGCCGAGGGCTCCGAAGTCCAATCCAATGTCGCCGTGGTGCTGCTCACCGCACAGGGCTCCATTCAAGTCGCCGTCGATGCGATGAAGCTCGGCGCTTACGACTTTCTGCAAAAGCCGGTTGACGCCACCCGCCTGCGCACCATACTGGGAAACGCGACCCGTCAGCGCGCCACCGAAATCGAACTCGAAGTTACCCGGCGTCGCTTGCGTGAGACGGGCCTGCTGGGATCGATGGTCGGCAGTTCCCGCGCGATGCGCGAAATATTTGGCCTCATCGAACAGATCGCACCCTCCAATGTCTCCGTTCTCATCACCGGCGAGAGCGGCACCGGCAAGGAAATGGTAGCTCGCACCCTCCACGACCTTAGTCCGCGTAAAGGGCGTCCGTTCGTCGCTGTGAACTGCGCGGCCATTCCTGAGACGCTGATTGAAAGCGAAATTTTCGGCCACGAAAAAGGTGCGTTCACCGGCGCAGTTGAGCGCCGTGCCGGCTGCTTTGAGCTAGCCTCAGGCGGCACCCTGCTGCTTGACGAATTGGGGGAGATGCCCGTCGGGACGCAAGCCAAACTGTTGCGCGTGCTTGAGGAGCGCAAACTGCGCCGCCTTGGAGCTCGCTCCGAGCAGGACGTCGATGTGCGCGTGCTTGCGGCAACCAACCGCGATCCCAGCGAGGCGGTCACCCACGGGCATTTGCGCCCCGACCTTTTTTACCGTCTCAACGTCTTCCACATTCACATGCCACCGCTGCGCGAGCACCTTGAAGATTTGCCCGTCATGGCCGACGCCATGGTGCGCGAGATGAATCAGAAGCACGGTCGCCGCGTTCCCGGCCTTGCCGATTCCATTCTCGATCGCATGGCCGCCTACGACTGGCCCGGCAACGCGCGTGAACTACGCAACACCATCGAGCGCGCGGTCATTCTCTGCCCTGACGGCGCACCGCTCGACGCGGGCCACTTGCCGCGCACATTCGGCACATCGCCGCACCCTGCGACGCACGCGGTCGACGCCAGCATCGTTCCGGTGCGCGTCGGCACCACCGTCGATGAGGCTGAGCGGATGCTCATTCTGCGCACGCTCGAATACACCGGTCAGAACAAAACTCGTGCCGCAGAAATTCTTGGCGTCAGTCTCAAAACATTACACAATAAGCTCAAGGAATACAGCAGCCACCCGCGCGATGATCAGCCGCCTGCCTGAACATTCTTTACAATGGTGTCGTAGGGCCGCGGCAATGTCGCGTTCCTGCATTCGAGAAGGCCTGAGACCTGCGACTAAAAACCAAACTCGTGCTGGCAATTACCGGTCTGGTGTTTCTCATCGCCGGTCTGCTTTCACTGGTGTACGTAAGCCAGTTGCTCCACGCTGCCGTGCAGCAGTCCTACGACACCAATCGAATGGTCGCCAACCAGGTTCGCAATGCGCTTCAAGCCGCGCTTGAGAATGGACTCAAAGGGCGCAAGGTCGATCCGAATAAACCGGCGCAGTTGCGCGCACTCACAGCCGCAGCGGTGCGCGACGACGACGCTCTCAAGTCTGTCATCGATTCCGGCAACCTCTACTCCGTCACCCTGTTCGACGTGAATATCGCAGACGCCCAGTCGCGCATCCTGCTGAGCACCGATCCCAGCAATGAAGACAAACTTTTGCCGGTGCGCACCAACTACGATGAACTGCGCGAAGAAGACCCCGTCACCGTGATGCGCGAAGTATACGGGCCGCCCAGGGTATTTGATGTTGTAGTTCCGCAGGAGCGCAATGGCCAGCCATTCGCGAGCGTTCACGTCGGCGTGCGAACGACGCTGCTACGCGCAGTCTATGCACCACGCGTAGCGGAGGCATTCACGCTCATGGGCTTTGCAGCCGGGACAGCCCTGATCGCCGCATTTCTGCTCACCAACCTGGCCCTGCGTCCCCTTGAAGAAATCAGCATGCAGCTCGATTATTGGACTCCTACGATCGAGGGATCAAGTGATACAGAGGAAGCTCCCCAGCTCGACATGGCCGAGCGCGTCTCAACCAAGATTGAACAAATCGGCCAGCGTATGCGCAATGTCGAAGAGGTGTTTTCCGCCCTCAAAGAAAACCTCGATCAGATCCTTGGCAATCTGCAAGACGGCATTCTCTTATTCACCGGAGACGGCCGCGCCGTTCTGGTTTCTGAGGCTGCGTATCGATTTCTTCACCTTGATCGACACAACGTCTTAGGCCAGCAAGCGCGAGAGATTTTTGCCGGCTCGACGGTGCTGGGCCGAACCCTCCGCGAGGCTTTCGACGCCGGAGTCACCCTGGTCCAGGAAGAAGTGCTGACCGAAACGGGACGCCGTATTCAAGTCTCGGTCGACTTCATTTACGACGACCATACCCGCCTCGGCCTGGGCGCTTTGGTCACTCTCCACGATCTTGAATCCGTCGAGGAGATCGAGTCGGAGCTTGAACTCTCGCGCAGAATGGCTGCCATCGGCAGGCTCACTGCGGGCGTCGGGCACGAAGTCAAAAATCCCATCAACGCCATCGTCGTACATCTTGAATTGCTCAAAAATAAGCTGGGCCCCGAGAATGTCCCAGCCACACGGCACCTCGACGTGATCGACGCTGAAATTCATCGCCTCGATCGCGTCGTGCAGACCCTGGTCGACTTCTCACGTCCCGTCGAATTGCAGTTGCACGAGCAGGATCTGCGCACCGTAATCGGCGATGTGCTGGCCCTCGCAGCCGAAGAGCTTTCCACCCGCAACGTGACCCTCGAGAGCCGCATGCCGTCCAGTCCCCTGGTGGCCAACGTTGACGCCGATCTGCTCAAGCAGGCTGCGCTCAACGTGATCCAGAATGGGGCGCAGGCGATGCCGGAAGGTGGCACCCTTCTGGTCGTGTTGGAAGACGACCGGAAGTCAGCCGTCTTGCGCATCACCGACCAGGGTCACGGCATTCCTGAAGATATTCGAGAAAAGATTTTCGACCTCTACTTCACTACCAAAGTGGGTGGCAGCGGCATTGGCTTAGCGATGACGTATCGTATTTTGCAGTTGCACCATGGCAGCATCGACGTACAATCTAAAGAGGATCATGGTACAGAGTTTTCACTGCGGATTCCACTCGCGGCCACGGACTGGGGACGCCGCCATCTGCAACCGGCGATTGGTAATAGTTCAAAGGGGTTAGAAGTATGAAGTTGTCAGCCAGGAGCGCGGCGTGGCTGCTGCCGTTATTGCTCACTGGGTGTCCTCACAAGACGCAGGTTGCGCAGAATCCGCCTCTCGCGCCTGCCATCGAGGACACTCCACCGCCCAAGCCGCAGCCGGTGCCAAACAACCTACCTCCGCCAGAGATAACCGTTCCCGTGCAGCCGGAACAGCCGGTCCCCACACCTGCGCCTCCGCCACCGCCCCCCAAGAAAGCCCCAAAGCACAAGAAGCAGCCAAGCACGGCCAACACTGATACGCAGCAAGCTTCGAATACCCACCCGCAGGTGGAGGCGATCGGAAATTTGTCTTCCGGCGATCCGCCCGATCTGCGTCAGCAGACCGATTCCTCCATCGCCACGACTGAGCGCGGATTAAACGGCCTCAATCGCACGATGTCCGATCAGGACGCCAAGACCGCCACGCAGATCAGGGAATTTCTCAAGCAGGCCCGCGCGGCCCTGTCTTCCGGCGACGTAGACGGTGCACACACCCTCGCCATCAAAGCCAAGGTCCTGCTCGACGAACTCAGCAGCAAATAACCAACCTGCACCGAAACAATTACGTCGCGTGTTATCCACCGCCGCTTGAAAAGCTTGGCGAACCATCCGAATTGCATTCCGGATAGCCGCGCGCAAATCGAAGTTACCCTACCGCTCGCCCCAGCTCAACTTACTGCGCAGCGCATCAAAAAATCCGCTCTCGCTCAAGCGAACAAGCTTGACGGTATAGACCGAACGCTGGCATTTCACTTCGTCGCCCAGGCAGAGCTCAAAAGCTTTTTCGCCGTCCACAGTAAGCAGCCCCTGGCTCGGCACGCTCTCCACACGCACAATCAGGCACGCATCCCCGCGCACCACGATAGGCCGCAGGGTCAACAGGTGCGGACAAATCGGCGTTACCACCAACGCATCCACATCGGGCGTCAAAATCGGTCCGTTGGCAGCCAGGGTGTACGCCGTCGATCCCGTGGGAGTGGAAACAATTACGCCATCGGCGCGAAACCGCGCCACCTTTTTGCGATCGAGCTCGACGGTGAAGTCGCCCATGCGCGCGATATCGCCCTTTGAAACGACCACCTCGTTCAGCGCCTCATACGAGGTGACCTCCACGCCTTCACGCCAAACCGCGGCGTGCAGCATGGTGCGGGCGTCCAGAGTGTGGCAGTCGGCGCACCAGCTCTCCAGCGTGGGGTACAAATCCTGCAGCCGTACTTCAGTGAGGAAGCCGAGAAACCCAAGATTCACGCTGAGAATTGGGGTGCCGGTCGCGGCAAAAATGCGCCCTACGGAAAGCAGCGTCCCATCTCCGCCCAGGACGATCACCAATGCCGGATCATGCTGTGGCATGTCCGTGCGATCCACAACCGGAGCGTTCTGGGTATAAGTCCCGCCAACACGATCGAGCAGGGGCTCATAGCCGTGCTCGCGGAGCCAGTCAATCAATTCCGGCAACAGCTCGGCGAGTTCTTCTTTGTGCGGCTTGCAAACAATGGCGACACGAGTCATGCGGTCTCAGTGTAACGGATGCGCCCTACGCCCAATCGCGCCGCCGACTCTGCGACGCAAGCGAACACTACTCGCTCGATGCAGAGTTTGGTTTGCGCGCATAGAGCAGAAACTCCACATTGCCCTCTACTCCCGTAATCGGCGAAGGAATCGTCTCGACCACCTGCCATCCCAGCCCCTCGACACACGCAGCGACTTTCTCGACCACCAGCGTGTGCGTCGCAGGGTCGCGCACAATTCCGCCCTTGCCGACGTTACCGCGCCCCGCCTCAAACTGCGGCTTGACCAGGATGACGGCCTCCGTCAGTGCCGGCGCTGCCGCGAAGACCGGATCAAGCAACAGCGTAGCCGAGATAAATGAAACGTCCATCACCAGCAGCGTAGGCACCGGAAAACCCGGCTCTGCAAAAGCTCCCGGCGCAAGAAAACGAGCGTTGGTCCGTTCCACCAGGCGCACCTGCGCATCGATGCGCAGCTTCATCGCAATCTGGCCAAACCCTGTATCGACCGCAGTCACATGCGCTGCGCCATGCTGCAGCAGGCAGTCTGTAAACCCGCCGGTCGACGCGCCGACATCGAGGCACGCGCGCCCCGCGACATCGAGTTTCCAGTGCTCCAGCGCGGCAGCCAGTTTCAGCCCTCCGCGGCTCACGTAAGGCATATCTGAGCCGAGCAGACGGACGGGCGCATCTTCGGCGAACGTCACTCCCGGCTTGTCCACCTTCTGCTCGTTCACAAGCACACGGCCTGCGAGAATGAGCGCGCGCGCCCGCTCCCGGCTCTGCACCAGGCCACGCTCCACGAGCAGCAGATCCACACGCACTTTCTTAGCATTGGTCATTTTGCGCGAAGGCCGTTCTAGCAAAATGCATTGTCATCTTTAGCGAAGGTCGATTTGCGACCGTAGTCGAAAGACCTGCGGTTGCTTTTGTGAATGATGCGCAAAGCCGACTTCTAGAACCGCCTCATCTGAAACCGCGCTCAGTATCAGGCCATGGCGGTAGAGACTGCGAAAAAAGCCAAGCTTTGGCACCCCCAGCAAACGCGAGTTTGCCATTCATCAAGGCAGTGTCTGACAAGAGGCCAGCGACGCCGAGGCAGTTGCGCCCGGTAGATAGCAAGGCTGTCCGCCTCCCGGCTCACGGCTTGTGTCATTGTTGTTGCCGGAACCGCCATTTTGAGAACTCACGCGTACATCCACGATATTTCCCTGCACCAGCACCGTCGTGTCCACGATGTCCTGGTCGGTTCTAAGAATGGTCAGATAAGGGCTGTCAGGCGACGCAACGTAGACCTTGCCAAACAGCGAGTTCGAGGTCGAAACAACCGTGCGCGGGTGTCCCACCACTGTCAAAATCTTTTCAACAGAATGGCTGGTCAGATTCAAGATGTGCACGGTGCCATCTGCCTGGTCGGCAGTGTAGGCCCGGCTGCCATCGGCAAGCACCGTCACCGCCGCTGGATTGTTGCCCACCGGGATTGTGAACGTGGTGCCAAAAGTTGGGCTGTCGTTGCCGTAAACATCGAGGCTGACGTCAATCACGCTCACCGTTCCGCCGTCGTAATTCGCAATAATCAGTTGATTTGTGGCCGCGTTATATTCGCCATACACCGGGCCGGCAATCGCAGAAGCATTCGCGCCCACCAGACCCGCCGTCGTCGACAACGGCAGACTCGGATGACAGTTGACTAATTGTCCATTCTGATTAGTGAACGGAGTGCAAGCGTCGAGCGCGTTGTTCTGGCTATCGATCACCGTCACCGTATCGCTGCCGCGGTTCAACACAAACACACGCCGGCCATCAGCGCTCGGAATCGCATAAACCGGACAGATTCCCAGCGGAATGCGCGCCGAAACGGTGTAGTTCGCAGTCTCGAGAGCATCCGCCTCGCCATTTTGCGTGACTGCCTTCGGCGCATTGTTGCAGTCCACTCCAAATGGGAGCACCGAACCGGCTGGCGTGTTCACATTATTCTGGCTGATCGAGTAGTTATGCTGACCGACGCCCCCGGTGCCGATAGTCATTACAGGAGTAGGCGCAACTGGAATTGCCAGCTTGAACGTCGCTGGAACCTGGGTCAGGACGTCGGTGACGCTTTGGTTCTGATCTGCGGCCCATACGCCCGCCGCAGGTGTAAAAAGCTGCACAGGCTGTGAGGCAGCCGGCAGGGTACTGTAGCGCACGTGCGTAGGATCTGTGCGCAGCCCCGCGGAGACATCGAAACTGGTGAGCGTTCCATCGCTGTTGACCGTATAGCCTGAGGTGCCCGTGCCATCAATCGTAAACGCTATCGGGCCGGGACCGATGTTGGCCTGCGCCTTGATCGTGTCTCCAGAATAATCAATGATCGTGGCCACGCCGGGAGCCGTGGGCGACGGTGAAGACACCACCGCCACCAGCGAATTCGGCTGGGGTGGCGGGCCATTCGGATTGATCGGCGTGACTACTGGCCGGTACGCGCTGCCACAACCGGCAATCAAGGCGGCAGCCAAAAGGCCAGCCCCCGCTTGGACCAACCGCACACGCGCCTGGCCTTTATCCATGGAAAAACGACTCATTCAGTTCGCCACTGCCTCTTTAGTCAGTTGTGTTTTGCGTACAAAACTATGGGTGCATCGGTGAAATAGGCCAATTTCAGGAAGTTCTTGTGAACGTCGCTTTGCGTGTGAGTCCGGCTGGGTTTCTTACCCAAATCTGACCCTGCACAAAGCACGCAATCGCAAAGAATCCTTCTCGAAGGCTGCTGTGTTGTCAGGTATTAGACTAACAGGCTGGATTGAGGTTAGGCCGAGCCAACTCTATGCAGTAATTGGCGACCAAGCGCTACACAGATATCTGCTTCAATCGCCACTGCCCCGAATATCGCCCGATCCCGAAATGGAGTTTACTTTGAGCGATCAACTCTCACGAGTCTCAGTCTTCCCACGCTCGCTGAGCAGCAAACTCGGTTTTAGCCCGCAGAACGCTCTGCCTTCAAACATGCAATGAGTAGATTCAGTCTGAGGCCTGTTCGCTACACCGTCCTCGGGCCGAACACGACCAGACAATGTCAATCCTCCCCTCGCCGCCCGACGAAGCACCGAAATTACAACCCAGGCCTCTGCAGTTTATTTCTCAGGCTCATGCATACTTAGCAGGTGCATAGATGGGTTGAAACTTTTGAACCGTCTGCTCTCTACCTTGGTTAGTGCTATATAAGCACAGCTATTCACCTGTAACCCTTTTGTTTTCAAATTTCTGCGGGTAACCCTATCGCTGTGAAGACTTTAGAGCGAGGAGCTTAGGCCAAAGACAATTATCCTGTTCACACAGATCTTTAGGAGTCTTGATAATCAACTAACTTTTGACGGTTACGTTCAAGGCGATGGACAATGAGCTTTGAGCGATCCTCTGCCTATATCGAAGCGA
>JANXYB010000055.1 GCA_025350325.1 Acidobacteriaceae bacterium | reverse complement strand
GGAGCCGGATTCTGAGGTAACGGCAATAGTAAATGTGTCGCTTGTATTCACATTCACTGAGGTTGCCGACGCGGTTATTGCAGTCTTGGTGCCAAGCAGAGTAGCCGTGCTCGCGGGGAATACCGCAACGAGTTTGTCGAGATCTACCGAGCCCAGGCCTGTGACCTGGTCATAGCCCACACCGGCAGTAAATCCACTCGTCGTTGTGCCGCAGTGAGTCGCTCCTATGTTGCAGTTGTTGTTGCCGCTGGTTACGTCGTGAAACGCCGACGCATAAGTCGTCGGATTCGAGGCCAGGGTATAAAGCCTAGGATTAATCAACCCCTGCCCATCTACATAACCATCCTGTTGGTTAAGCAGCGCGACCATACCGGCAAAAACCGGCGCTCCAAAACTTGTGCCTCCAGCGATGGTCAAAAAAGTGCTTGTTGAGTCGCGAAAGCCGCTGTTGCAACTGGCCTGCTGATTTGTGTTCCAGCTGGATTGATCGCTAGTGCAGTAGAGATAGCCCGGAAACGAGGGAGAGGAATAGAGAGACACATCCGGGACGTCGCGCTTGCCGTCGTTGGGAATGCCCGGCACTCCCGTCTGCCAGGCCGGCTTAGTGAATAATGCGCTAGCACCGCCGCCACTTGAGCTCAAACCGTTTTGGGTTGAATTGTCATTCCACACGAGTTCGGGAATGTAAATTTTCGCCGAAGTAAGTGTGTCGCTGGTTGCTTTAGGAGACCAATAAGTCGAGTTGGTTGAGACCGCATCCGCGGCCGAGATCTCGGTGCCGCCGACACCGGTTACATACGGGCTACTTGCCGGATAATTCACCGCCATTCCAAACTGCTCGGTGGCAGTGAGACCGTTATTGGTATCACCGGAACATCCTGTCGAACCCTGATCTCCCGAGGCGGCGATCACGGTCTGGCCCTGCGTGGCAGCCTGCGCAAGAGCGGTTTCAATCGAAAAGCCTTTCAAAGCCGTTTCGCATGCACCATAACTAACGGTGATGATCGAGGCGAGCCGCTCGTCCACCGCGTATTGAATAGCGTCGAAGGCGTTGAAATTGGTGCTGTTGCCCGTGTAAACGAAGAAGACATCCGCGCCGGGCGCAATGGCGCCGGCCCACTCCAGATCGATGTCTGATTCGCCCTCGTCACCGCTGGCAATCGCGGAACTGCCCGTCCCCGGCACCAAAACCAGCGTCGGGTCTTTCACGGTCAGTCCAGCAGCGGTTTGGAAATTTTCAACATCCTTCACCGTAATCGCTGACTGCCCCACCACCGCAATTGATTGACCTGCGCCATCGATGCCACCCTTATAAAAAGGTTGAATGTCATAGACAGTGGCGATATCGCCGGGCGCAAAAAAGACGCCGCCTGAAATACTCGATGTGAATGCTGGCCGTGTCTTGAGCGAGGTGTGCATGGCGCGCGGACGGAAGTCGCTCAGATTGCCGACGGCCTCGATCGTGGGAGCAATCGCTGTGGGCACCGACAATGCCGTCGCCGGAGCAAAGTGCTGGCCTCCATCCGCCTTGTAGTAATGCATTTCCGTTTGAAATGCCCGCTCGACTTGGTTCACGCTGCCAGAAAAGCGAATGAGATTTTTGCTGCGCGCCACTGAATCGACAGCGAAACCCTGTTGCTGCAGCCAGCTTTGTACCTTGTTGATGTCCGGCCGTGCCATGCCAAATCTGGCGGCGAACTGATCAGGAGTCAGCCATTTATGGTAGAGCGGTGAAGCGGGATTCTGCTGCGCCGCAATCAACGATTCAAGATCGGCCTGTTGCGCAGCGGATCGATTAAAAACAATGCTGATGCCCGTCAAGCGTGCGTCTGAGGGCATGCGCCCTGCATCAACTCGCGCCTGGGCAAGCGGTTGCACCGAGCTTTTCAACGTGGATACTTCAGAGCTATTTACCTCGCTCTGAATGCGCGACGGAAGTTTCTGTGCGGCAAGTCCGGTGGCCGCCATTGAGGCCGCCGCAAACCATCCCAACGTCCGCAGGCGCGTTCCGTGCACCAATTTATTTATTGTCATTGGCCATCCTTATAAAGCAAGAAGCGGAAGATGCAGACACACGTCAATGTTCGATCGCAGCCAAAGTTTCAAGACACCCTGAGAATGCTTCCCCAAGAGAGCTGGGAAGAAGCGAAAATCTTCGGCAAAGCATGTGCAGAGCCAACCCAAAGGCAAACCCTGCTCGTCGTACTCTTAGACTCGGTATCAGTTACAAAGTTGTGAGCCTTGATATTTCGCAGTTTCGCCAGGCATCCTGAGGAAAGTTTTATGCAACACCCCAGGCTGGGTTTATTGGAGGATGAGAAGGGAGTTTTTGGAGATTATGCGATAGGGAATTTAGCTTCTCCAGGCACCAATTCCAGGGCAGCCTTGTCGTTGGGCCGGGGAACGAAAAAATTGGCTCGCCATGAGATTGAGAGCTTTTCGCGATCGAGCAGCTTTCGAATCTGTTGTTGCGCATGCTCTGCCCATGGTCCTGACTTATCAAGTCGAACATAGGCCTCCCAGTGGCGAAGCGCGGCGCGGCATTCTCCCTTGCGCTCAAAGGCCAAAGCAAGATTATAGTGAGCATCTGCATAGCGCGGGGACAGTGCGACGGCTTGCTGATAGGCCGCAATCGATTCATCCGGTCGTTCCAACTCATCGAGCACATTTCCCAAATCGAAAAGTGCCAGCACGTATTCCGGATCGGTTTCCGTGGCGTGACGGTATAGCTCCTCAGCGCGGTCGAACTCGCGCAGATGGAAATGAATCGTGCCCAGATTGATATATGCAGGCGCGTAGTCTGGACTCAGGGCGATCATCTTTTCGTAGAGTCCGATCGAGCGCGGCTTGTCCCCTGCTTCCTCGGCCTGCACAGCGGCGATAAATAGTTCCTGCACACTCTGCTGATTTGCGGTTCCGGGGCCCCGCAGTGGAGAAGGCTGCGACCCAACCTGCTGCCCGTGCTGCAGCCGATCGAGGCGTTCAAAGTCGAACAGCAGTTGACGCCGAATCGGGTCCACCATGGCTCCATCACAGCGGAATGCCAGCCGCGTTCCGGTGCGGACCAAGCATGCTTCCTGCAGCGGATTGGACATACCAGCTACTGCCTTCATCGCCACGATAGAGTGCCGGATCGAGGCGGCCGAGACATCATCCTCTCGCAGGCTACGCAGAGTCCTCAATTGGCCTAAATCTTGAAAGCTGTAGGTCTCAAGTTGGGACATGAGTCCTGCCCGCTCCCATCCTTGCAACTGACGGGAACTAATCTGCAAAATCCTCAAAACATCTGCGCGGCTATAGCTGGTCACTCGATAACGCTCCCTGACTACTTCGTACCTGCTACGTCGAATTAGTCCCGGTTACAGAACAGGGATCTCCTTGTATCGCTTTCCGGTCAGCCCAGACGTACGTTTAGTCACGGGGGCTGACAACCGCTCTTGCTGGATTATGCCAAGAATTTGCGTGGATAAGCAGTCTGGAATCAACTTATAGAAAAAAAGTGGGTGCATAACTCGTGTCTAATTTGGTTCACACGCAATATGGATGAGAGTTACGGGCGGAAATTCTCAGCACTCGGCGAGTTAGGCACCGGCTTTTCCTCATTCTTCCCTGAGAATGAATTGCCGGTCGCCGTTCTCAGAATAGAAACGTTCGCCCGGCATTCCCGATGACACTCAAGATCTTCCGGCATCGCGCCGGACCGCATCGAGGAGCCACTCATTGTCTTCCCGACCTGCTCTGCGCGACACCTGACGGCAAGGTAGGGTTCCCGGTGCCCGCGCGAGCCGTTTGATCTGCGCGACCCTCTGAGCCGCTCTGATTTGAAACCTTGGTCACCACAATCCTGCCGGTAATCACCCCAGGTCTTAATGATTGGGATATACTTGCTCGAAAAATTGCCACCGAAAAGTGATGACCCGAATCCCGCCATGGCACAAGCATGCCCTTGGCGGTCTCGTCTCGTTGCGGAGTGAGTAACCTTGCGCGGGCAAAATCGCGCTGATGACAAGGTCCAGTGGGGCCGGAAAGACTTCTATGAAGCATTTTCAGTTCAGTGTTGCGGCTGGTTTGGCTATTGCAATGTGTTTTTTAGAGACAGGCTGCGGTGGTGGCGGAAGTTCAACACCAGCCCCTCCCCCTCCCGTCACGACCTACACATTGACGGTTAATTCTACGACGCCGGCCAGCGGAGTGCTGATTACTGTCGCGCCCGCCGACAATTCTGCAGCAGGCAACGGAACGACGAGCTTTACCCGCACCTACAATGCCGGCGCGGCGGTTACACTCACTGCGCTGTCGACATCGGGCAGCAACACCTTCTCGGCATGGGCAGGCTGCACAACCGTCAGCACCGTGACATGCAAGGTGACGCTCAATGCCACCACTACTGTAACCGCGACCTACAGCGGAGTGGTTACGACAACTCCTGGCAGTTCCGTCACCGTGGACCAGTCAACTCTCGGACCCGCCATCACCGACCAATTGCTGGGCATGAATATGGCTGCCTGGTTCGACCCCACCAATCCAGCCATTGTGCCTGCGTTCGCGACTGCGGGCATCAAGGCTGTCCGCTGGCCCGGAGGATCGTGGTCGGATGATTATCACTGGGCGAATAATACGATGTGCGGGAATTTTCCAAACGGCAACGCTTCATTCGCAAACTTCGTTGGTTCACTCGAAAAACCTGCTGGAGTCGATCTCGCGCTCACTGCCAACTACGGTACCAACGCGGCGTGCACTGGCCCCGGTGACCCAAGCGAAGCAGCGGCCTGGGCAAGCTCCGCTTTAGCACTCGGCGCTAAAGTCAGCCACATCACGGTTGGCAACGAGGAATACGGATCTTGGGAAACCGATTCGCACGCCAAGCGCAACGACGCCGCTACCTACGCAGTAGCGACCGCGACCGGGTACTATCCTGCCATCCGCGCTGCCGATCCCAATGTATTGATCGGCGTATCGGTCAATCCTGGCAACACGCCCCCGTGGGATCCTATTGTCCTCTCGCAGGCGAAATACGATTTCGTCGAATATCACTATTACCCGCAGGGCCCTTTTTTCGAATCGGATACTTACCTCGTACAGCAAGCTGCGCTCGACCTGACTACAAGCATCAACACCCTCAAGGCAGAATTAATAACGGCAGGCAATCCAAACACGCCTATCTATGTCGGTGAGATTGGCTCTGTCTATACCAACCCCGGCAAGCAAAGCATGTCGATCACGCAGGCCTTGTACGCCGGGCAAGCGCTCGGCGAAATGATGAACGACGGCATTTCGCGCGTTACCTGGTGGATCGGCTTCGGTGGTTGCGATAGTGACCCCGCTCTCGACAATCTTTCCAGTTCGCTCTACGGGTGGCAGAATTTCGGCGGATACATGGTCTTCTCCGATGGCCTTCCGGAGTCTGGCTGCGCCGGCTCAAGTATCCCCACAATTCCTGAGGGAACCTTGTTGCCCACTGCCCGCGCTTTCCAACTCTTCAGTAAGGTCGCAGTCAACGGGGAAAGCGTACTCACGGCGGCTGTCGCTGGAGATACGACGGATGTGCGAGCCTACGCTGCGACCAACAACGGCGGCACCGCATTGGTCTTGTTCAATTTGAACGAGACTGCCAGCGCGCCGGTGACGGTCACGCTTTCAAACCAAAACGCGAGCTCGGGCGTCGCAGTTGAGACCTACAGCAAAGCCCTCTACGACCAGTCGATGAACAACGTCTGGGCCGCGCCCACGACCACCATCCTTGGCGCGCAGAGCCTTCCGTTGAGTCTCACCCTCGATCCGTGGAGCATGAACGTGGTCATCCTCAAGTAGTTGCCACCTGTCCGGATCGGCAAAGCCCGACATCCAAAAGCCTCTCGTGACGAGAGGCTTTTGCACCTTTTTGACCTGATTGTGGCCGAAACCAGCGTGACCGTGAATTCACCAAGATCGGCAGATCAGTGCGACGTTCGCAGCCCAATAGATCACCATCCTGATTGTGCCCAAAACATAGAGCCTTCTTCCGTTGAAAAATGAAGTCGGTCGCCATCGGGTCCGGCCCCATTTCGCTTGGCCAAATGAAAACGGCCTCTCACTTTGGAGAGACCATTTTAAGTTTCGGCCTTTGCTGCCTGTTATGGAGCCGACGGTCAGAGTTGAACGGACGACCTGCTGCTTGCCGGTATTCTCTGCCCATTCCTGCCCTTGGACAGAAGGGAAAATGGAGACCTGTCTTGCTGTGCGAGGGACCGTTGTGGAGTACACAACAGCCATCAAAACAGCCACCACGTGAAAAGAGCCACTCAAAACATTTTCTCGAACGGCTCATAAACTACTTATTTTGTGTGGTTTAGCTGGAGCCGACGATCCGGATCGAACGGACGACCTGCTGATTACGAATCAGCTGCTCTACCAACTGAGCTACGTCGGCCTGCTCCCTTGAAGATTGTATCGTTGTGCCGGTGTTCGGTAAAGGTAAGCAGCCATTCTCAGAGGCGCGACGTCCTTTAATGGGAGGAAAAACGAGCATGGGACTTACCCTCCAGCTCTCATTCAGAATCGCTCTCGTCTGGGCCGCGGGGTTTCTGCTTGCGGTGGCTGTGCAGGCCATCCTGCCCGACGCGGCGGGACTCAATCTCACCGGCAAAGAGAACAACCTTTTCATACCCTTCAGCCGCATGGGATTTTGGACATGTGTGCTCGGGGCACTGATCGTAACTGCTCTAGTGGTCGGTCGGGCCATGCTCGCCGATGTCGGTTGGAACTCCTTTCGCTAAACAGGCCGACGACCTTCGTCGCGCAGCTGTGTCTGGTTGGGGCAAGGCGAAGCAGTCGCCGGAGGAGTCTGTAAACCCCTCCAGACACACCGGATTTAAGCGTAAGAAACGGAAAGAGCCGCCCGGCAACAGGGCAGCTCTTTCCTCAGGGAGAATAGTTCCAACGGAGGCAAAACCATCAGAACTTTCTGGCTGCATACTAGGTGTGGGGGAAGGTAGTGTCAAGAATAAATCCGCAGGTAAATAAATGCTTTATTATCTTGAGTTTATAAATAGGCGTGCAAAACCCCCGCCGTGCTTCTATTCGCTGTATATTCGCCATTTCTAGTACTTGTCACATAGGGTTTAAGGCGTGTTTCATAGGGTTAAGTGCTAGTTTTCCACAGCTTTACCGGATTCAGTTACCCAAAAGATTCGCTCCCGCAGTCACTTACTATCGGTCACTCCTCAAGATGCAGACGAATAAACTCCACATCGTACATTGAAGAGGCAGGTTTGCCCCGTGCAATCCGGTAGAGAGCCCGTCCGCCGCCGAGGAAAAACCCCAAAAGCAGCGCGGCGGCACATCCGATCAGGCACAGAGTAAAGATTCCCAGCAGTAGTTTCCCGGTCTTCGAGACCTCTGAGTCCGTCGGTTGAGGAATCGCCGTGAGGTCCGCCTCGTAATGAACGGTTGCCAGTAGCTTGCGGCTCTCATCCGGAATAGCATCGCCACTCACCAAGGCCACGAGGGGCCCGCTGCGTCGCACATCAAGCGAGGCCTGATCCGAATCTTTCAGGGGCTTGGGGAACGCAGGCTGTGCCTGCTTGCCCGCGCTGATGTAACTGCGAATTTTTGCTTCCTGCGCCGCCGCCATTTGCGGCGTGGGGTAGTTGATGATCGTCAGCGTAGCGGGCCCGGAGCGCAGCGAATACGTTGCCGTTACGGTTTCTGCGCCGCGATCAAAGTCGACCAGCGACGGCGGCAGCACGCCACCCGCTCCCACATAACCCGCTGCACCAAGTGCATAATGTGTCGTTTGCTTGTCCAGCGAATTCTGGGGCAGATTAGCTAGGATTGGCGGAGCAAGCGCCGTGGTGCCTTGGGGCATCGGCAACTGCGCTGCCAATTCTCGCATTTCTGATGCAGACATTGGCGCCATGTGCGAAAACGTGCTGTCGACCAAAGTGGTCCCCTGCCAGAACAGCACGCGATTCTTGTTCGAGGTCGCGCCCGCGCCGATGTCTTCCTTGGGCCAACCATTCTGACGATAAAACGTATACGCACCGTACGACCCGCTCACATCGTGAAAGCGCAACGCATGCACTGTGAGTGTATCTGTGCCGCGCTTGTACATTGCGATTTCACCGTCGCTGACACCGTACTCCTTCAATGCAGCTGCATTCGCGCTGTCAATCTGCGACCCGTCCGTAAGCGCCTGGGGCGTTCCGGTCGCTTCCCATCCGGCAAATGAATCCGGCAGCAACGGCTTTGCCTTGGGGGGCGCCACGACAGGCGATTTCGCCGCCGCAGCACCTGGCTTGGTGGGCGCACCGGTCGTTATCATGACTCCACTTGGCTTGGCCGGCGCGCTCTGCGCTTCCGTGTGAGCAGCCATACCCAACAACACCGGCAAACATACAGCAACCGCAATCCAACGCATCAATAGACTCCGTCTTTAAGGGTATATGCTCGCGCTCGCGCAAGACCCTCTTCTCTTTGACACTGCCGGGCCGTGAAAGGTTCCGCGACGTTCCTTTGAATCATGCAGCAAGCGGGGAAAGGGTTGCAGATTTGCATTGGTCGTCGTAGAGGATGTCCTGCATCCTCACGGATGCGCAAGCACATCTCCTACCTCGGAATGGATACCCGATTCGCGAGGATCATAAAACGGCCTCAGTTGTTGCTGGCCTGAATCAACCCGCTAAGCTCGTAGGTCAGCGCCTTGATTCGATCGCAGTATGCCCGGCGGTCGCCCACCATTCATCGAATGCAGCAAGAGATCGTTCGCAAACCAGGCGGTGACGTTCTTTCTTGTCACGAATCTTTTTGCGGAGTTCTTCTGCAAGTGGCTCAAGCAAGTCGAACGTGATATTCGCAGGCTGAAAGTCTTTGCTGTCTGCATGGGTGATGTAGTGGACCAGCGAACCGAGCGCCGAAGCGCGCGGCACCGGCATGGGATCCTCGCCGCGCGCTATTGCCGCAGCATAGATGCCTGCGAGCAAGCCAGTAGCGATCGACTCGGTGTACCCCTCAACGCCTGAGAGCTGTCCGGCAAACATCAGCCAGGGATGTTGCTTGAGCCGCAGGCTTTCATCGAGCAATGCCGGCGCGCAAATATATGTGTTGCGATGAATCTGCCCATAGCGCAGGAAGCGTGCATTCTCGAGCCCTGGAATGAGCCGCAGCACAATAGCCTGTGCGGCAAACTTTAAATGGTTTTGAAAGCCGACCAGGTTGTAGCTGTCCGCGCGCAGGTTTTCTTTGCGTAGCTGAACAACTGCCCATGGTCTTAGTCCGGTGCGCGGATCGCGCAGGCCGACCGGCTTCATCGGCCCGAAACGCAGCGTCTCGCGCCCGCGCCGAGCCAGCACTTCTATGGGCAGGCAGCCCTCGAAATATTCAAGCCGCTCCCACTCCTTGCTCTCGGCGGCTTCCGCAGACAGGAGCGCATCGAGAAAGCGCTCATACTCCGCCTTGTCCATCGGGCAGTTGATGTAGTCGGCCGTTCCTTTGTCCCAGCGTGCGGCAAAAAAGACACGCTCCATGTCAATCGATTCCGCATCGACAATCGGGGAGATGGAATCGTAGAACGCCAGATGCCCCGAACCCGTGATGCGTTGAATTTCATCGCTGAGTGCTGAAGAAGTCAGCGGTCCAGTGGCAAGGATGGTCAGCGACGGATCGCCTGGTGCAGTTGGCGGCTCAAGACGCGCCACTTCTTCACGAATCACGCGGATCAATGGCTGCGCTGCGATCGCCTCCGCAATTTGCCGCGAAAACTCAACGCGATCCACAGCCAGAGCATGCCCCGCGGGCACCGCCGTTTCGTCCGCAATGCGCAGCAGTGACGAACCGGCGCGGCGCATTTCCTGCTTCAACAGCCAAGGAGCAGTGTCGAGTGACTCGCTCTTGAGCGAATTGGAACACACCAGCTCGCCGAACTCCGTGGTCTGATGAGCCGGTGTGAGACGCGGCTTGCCGTCCACCATGGCGCGCATTTCATAGAGGTCAACTTCGCAGCCGAGGCGAGCCGCAGTCAATGCAGCCTCCGGGCCAGCCAGGCCGCCGCCGATGACACGAATTTTCACTGTGCCGCCCCTGGCTTGTCGCTTGACGCCCCGGCGAGCCGATGCAGCGCATCGCCACTTACGCGTACATTGCGCCACGAGTCGAGAAACTCCGCACCCATCGCAGAGTAGAAGTCGATGGCCGGCGTATTCCAGTCCAATACTTCCCACTGCAGGCGGGGGCAGCCATTCTCGACCGCAATCGCCGCGACACGCTGCAGCAATGCCTTGCCAATTCCCAAGCCGCGAAACTCCGGATGCACGAAAAGGTCTTCAAGGTAGAGTCCGGGGCGCCCTACCCAAGTCGAATAGTTGAAGAAATAAAAAGCAAAGCCGGCAGGAGTTCCGTCGTGCTCGGCGATCAAGCAAAAATAAAACGGGGTAGGCCCGAAGCCATGGCGCAGCAAGTCCTCTGCGGTGGCGGTTACAGCGTCCGGTTCGCGCTCATACGCGGCCAAGGCCCGAATAAAGATCAGGATCTGAGGGACATCCGCGGCAGTCGCGGGTCGAATCGTGGAGGCCATGTTGTTATTGTAGTGTGTGATACAGGCCACAATCGCTGTTAAGTGGTGGGCCCTATGATTAGCGGCAGCGTAAGGCTCGTCGTGCTCCTAGTAGATGAGTAAACAGTACCCTTTGACCTGCCTCCTTGTGCTCATGCGTACATTGGATTTAACTTGGGTCGTGCCAAAGATAGGCTCGGTCGCCGTTCTGTGACGCGCAAGCGGTAAGCGAGGATTGCACGAACAGTTGCTAGGAATGTTTGCGCGCCGACGCGTATACAGCTGCGAGCGTAAAATGCAGCTGAAGATTCCGGTCCGTCGATCGGCGAAGAGAACGATAACTATTTTGATTGAGCCCGCGAGCGTAGTCGTTCGCATAGCTCCAAGGAGAAGAACATGAAACGCAATATTTCACTCTGGCTCGGCCTGCTCGCATTCGCCCTGCTGCCTGCCCTCGCGCAGACGCCGGCGGCTGCGCCCACTGGAACCATGGGCAAGATTCACGGCCACCTCACCAATCCGACGGGCGCAACGCAGGCCGCGGGCAATGTCAGTCTATCCACCGATGGCGGCCACACCTCGAAGTACACGTTCCAGGTCACCCCGACGGGAGACTATGCGGGCGACGTGGCCCCCGGCACCTACACGGTGATCTTCCGTCAAGCCGATACGCCCCTCGACAAGATGGTCGACTCTTTTGAAAACATTAAGGTCATCGCTGGCCAGGATGTAATGCAGGACATCGATATGTCCCGCAAGGAGTTCATCGACAAGCTACCCCCAGAGCAGCAAAAGTCCCTGGTCGAGCTGCGGAAGCACAATTCCGAAGCCATGAAGGCCAACGAAGTCATCAAGGGCCTCAATGCGGACCTCCGCGTGGTGGTGCAGGATGTTAAGGACGCAGACGGCGCACGTGCCGCAGCCGCGCAACAATTGGGCGGAACGCCTTCCAAGGCTGACATCGACAAAAAAGAAGCCGAGATCAAGGCTGCCAAATATGGCGAAGTCGAGACCCTGATGACTAAAGATTCTGCAGCCAAACCGACTGAGTCCGTTCTATGGTCTTACCTGGGACAGGCGCAGTTGGGCTTGAAAAAGTTCGACGACGCCCTGGCTTCCTTCAAAAAAGCTCTCGACGCGGAGGCCGCGGCCAAGAAGCCGAATCCCGCCGTTCAGGGCATGGCCAATGCCGGTATGGGCGAAATCTATGCCCGCACAAACAAAGTGCCCGAAGCCAATGCCGCTTACGAGGCAGCTGCCAAGGCTGATCCGCCCAAGGCTCCTTTCTACCTGCGCAATGAGGCTGTAATTTTCTCCCAGGTTGGAAACTCCGATGCCCAGGTGGCAGTTGCCGATGAGGCCATCAAGGCTGCTCCGAATGACCCCTTACTTTATTACCTTAAGGGCCAGGGCCTGGTGGCGAAGGCAACCGTTGATCCAAAGACGCAGAGAATCGTTCTGCCTCCGGGATGCGGCGAAGCTTATCAAAAATACCTTGAACTGGCCCCAACCGGTCCTTATGCCAACGACGTAAAGGGCATCTTGGACCAGGCTGGATCGAAGGTCAACTCCACATACAAGGCTGGCAAGAAGAGCTAATCCAAGAAAAGCTGATCTAACTGCATTTTGTAAAGGGCGCACCTGGTTGCCACGTTTGGCTAGCGGGTGCGCCCTCCGCGTTTCAGGCGGTGCCCCGGATTACAGGCCTTACGAAGCTTGAGTGTCACCGGCTTTTGCGATGCCAGGCACGTACACAGTTCAACAATCTACAATTCCACTCATGAGTTCGGCTCTGCCAAATTACGAGCAGGCTGCCGCGACCGTGGCCACCCACGCCGCCAAGCTGGCCAGTCGCAATCGCCTAAGGATCGAACGCGTCGTACTGGGCCACGCTTCCGGCCGGGTGCTTGCGAGTCCGCTTGTCGCCGATGAGGATCAGCCGCCATTTGCCCGCTCTACGCGCGATGGCTACGCTTGCCGCGCGGCAGAAGCCTCCCAGCACATTCCCTTGCGCCTTGCCGGAGCTACCCATGCGGGAGAAGCCCCGTCAGGCCCCTTAGCCCCTGGCAGCGCCTGGGAAATTATGACCGGCGCTCCCGTTCCCAGCGGCGCAGATGCCGTGGTGATGCTTGAGCATGTCGAGAATACTGGCTCGCCAGTGGATCACGTTCGCCTGCTTCCGCCGCGAAAGGTCAAGGCTGGCGACAACATCGTAGCCCAGGGCGCGCAGGCACGCCTCGGCCAGGAATTACTATCCGCTGGATTCACCCTCGGAGCGGCTCAGATTGCCCTCGCAGCGACTTGCGGGCAAGCATCCGTCGATGTGTTTGCCCGGCCGCGCGTCGCCATTCTGACCACGGGGGACGAGCTTGTTGCCGTTGACGCCGAGCCTGGTCCCGGCCACATTCGCAACTCCAATGCGCCGATGCTGGCCGCTTTGGTAGCGGCGGCAGGGGGTGCGCCCTGGATCTTGCCCACGGCGGCCGACAATGCTTCCGCGCTCGACGCTGCGTTGGGTCAGGCGATAGAGGCAGACCTGCTGCTCATCTCAGGCGGCGTGTCGGCCGGTAAATTCGACCTGGTTGAACCGGCGCTGGCACGCAGGGGTGCGCAATTCCACTTTACTGGCGTTCGTATTCAGCCGGGCAAGCCGCTCGTCTTTGGTGAATTGCCGTTAAACGCTGCGGCTGAGTCTCACGCGCAAAGCCAGCGGGCCGTGTTGCCTTTTTTCGGACTGCCCGGCAATCCCATCTCCTCTGCCGTGACGTTCCTGCTCTTTGCAACACCGGTGCTGGCCGCTTTAGCAGGGAAGCGTGATTCCGGGCCGCGCTTCGCCCTCGCGCACTTGAGCAAAGACACTGAGAGGCAAGGGAAGCCCGGCCTCACCCGGTTTCTGCCCGCACTGTGCGACTTCAACGCGACTACCGGGAAAGTTCCGCAGGTCGCGACTGTACCGTGGCATGGGTCAGGAGACTTGGCCGCTTTTGCGCTCTCCAACTGCTTCCTCGTCGTTCCAGAGGAGGAAGGATTTCTTGAGGCAGGCTCGACAGTGCGCATCCTGTTACCGTGAAAGGTGCTACGCCCCGAACCTTGAACAAAGAAGCTCTGACTCTGAGACACCTTATGGCCCAGCCCCAACAGCCCCGACTTTCCCACTACGACGCCACCGGCCAAGCCAACATGGTCGACGTGAGCGCCAAGCTACCCACCCGGCGCACTGCGTCTGCCACGGCGTTCGTCGAGCTGTCAGCGGCAGTGCTCGCAGCCCTACCGGCAAATCCCAAGGGCAATCCCCTGGAAGTGGCGCGCTTTGCCGGAATTCAGGCCGCAAAACGCACTTCCGACTTGATCCCGATGTGCCACCCGCTTCCGCTTTCGCACGTCGATGTGCAGGCGGAGATTGTCCCGGGCGGGGTAAGGATCACAGCCTCCACAGCGACCACCGCCCCCACCGGCGTAGAGATGGAGGCGATGACCGCGGCGGCGGTTGCGGCCCTCACGGTGTATGACATGACCAAGGCCCTCGACAAAGGCATCGTCATACGCAGCATTCAGTTAGAGACAAAAGCCGGCGGCAAGAGCGGGGACTTTCAACGAACCGACGAGTAAAACGACCTGGGCTCAACGTGGAAGGGACGGCTTTTCTCCAGCGGCCGGGGGTGCTGCCGGGTGGTCATGGTCATGGCCCTCGGGCGGTGCAACGAACGGGCCAGGATCGAGGTGGCCGCGATGACAGGTTCCGCACGTGACCGGAACCCCTGAATTGTCAATTTTGCCGATGTAATTCTTGTTGATGTCTTCGACCATCCCAAACATCAGCCGCGCCGTAGCTTTTTCTGGTTTCTTGTCGTCTGCAAAATCCAGGCGCGGACGCCCGTTGGGAGCAATGTCGTTGGGGTTGGCCGTGTGGCAAGTGCTGCATTTCCCGCCGAGTGCGGCTTCCCAACCGTCCATGATTTCGTGAACTTGTTGGCCGCTGAGGTTTTTTGGCAGCACCTTTAAATTGGTCGGTGCCGGGAAACTCCGAGGCGGGGGCGGCGGATTCCCCCCCGGTTGTTGAGCGGTCGGATTGGCCCCTTGAGGCGGTGCAGGCGCTTGGGCAATCGTCGGGATCGTGAAGCCAGCGGTGAGCAGGGTCAACCCTACGGCGAAAAGTTGTGGCAGAGAGATCTTCAAAGGGCGCGGTCCTCGCATTCTTGGGTGGGCTACGGTATTAATGACGGAATTTTACACATAAGGTTGCGGCAGCCCCAGACGCTTTGGACCTGAAACGCAGGCATGCCCTCGCAGCGCAAAGCGCAACGGCATTTCAATGGCATGTTTGATGCCGATCCGTGTTGTGGTCACAGTTTGAGATACGAGATAGCCATCGTCGCGTACCTGCAGCGGCGAGGCAGCATCGGTAACGTCAAGGCCGTTATGCAAAGGCCGCGTCAGCCCCAGTGCCTGACACAGGCGGCTAGGCCCCGAGGCAATTTTCCCGGCTACTTTGGCCGAGATTTCCCCGTCCGCAGTCAGGTTGCGATTAGCCGCCATGCGTTCGACACCGCACACCGGTTCCAGAGCGCGCAGTAGCACACATCCGGCCAGCCCCTCTGCCTCGCAACTGATATTCATGCAGTAATACATGCCGTAGATTGAATACACATACGCATGCCCAGCCGGTCCGAATAGAACCAGGTTGCGGGGGGTGGGGCCGCGGTGTGCGTGCGCTGCCGGGTCGGGTGGATCATTATGGGGGCCAAGGTAAGCCTCAACCTCGACGATGCGCCCTGCCAGCACTTCGCCATTGCGCCTATGCACCAGCAGCTTGCCCAGCAGGCGCGGAGCCACGCGCTCCGGCGAATCCGCAAAAAACGCACGCTGCAGTAGACGCCCCGGCAAATCGCCGTTGGCGCTATGCATGACCTTCACTGGTGTGTTGTCTTCCATTCGTTGATTAAGGCAAGTACCTGTTCGGCGTGTCCGTCAGGCGTAACTTTAGGGAAGATGTGCAGCAACGTTTGGTCGGGGCCGATGACAAAAGTGGTGCGCTCGATTCCCCATACCTTCTTCCCGTACATGTTCTTTTCTTTCAACACACCAAACTGATTGCAGACTTTCTCGTCTACATCAGCAAGGAGCGTGTACTGAAGATTGTATTTGGCGCGGAATTTGGCCTGCGCTGTGGGCGTATCGCGGGAGATTCCCAGCACCACCGCCCCCGCCGCTTGAATTTTTTCAAAGCTGTCGCGAAACCCGCAAGCCTCGATCGTGCATCCAGGAGTATCTGCCCTGGGGTAGAAAAAGAGTACAACTGGTTTACCTGCATAGTCCGACAGACTCACGGTTTTATCTTCGTCGGTCTGCAACTTAAAGTCGGCGACCTTTTTGTTGAGTTCCATGCGTATTCCTCGATTTGGTCGGTATTTTGGATAGAGGGGCCACAATGGCCGTCAGTTTGCATTATTCCCGAGGTGAGTGTCCGGTGTCATTGCCTAAGGCAAATGTCTTTTTCGCGCGACAAACCTTTTTGGCTGTTGCCGTTGGCCTCGTCTCGCTGGCTGTATCTGCGCAGTATCCAGGGCAGGTAACCAAAAAATCAAAAGATGCTCCGCCGCTGCGCTCCATCGCTGTGCTTGAGTGGACCGGCGATGAGGGCAAACCCAAGAACAGCCGCTTGGTGCCGGTTACGGTTTTTGACGGCCAAGCGTTGCAGGACGGCAACGTGTACCTGGCGCGTCCTCAGCCCCTCGCCCTTGCCGGAGAAGTGGAGTACGAACTCGAAAAAAATGGCAAGTCTATCGGCCTCTTCGACATCAAGAACGCAGGCCAGGAGCAGGGGTCCTGGGTAGGCTACGGCGCATGGAAGCCCTTGCCATCAGCTACCGCCAAGCCGCCTGCCCCGGTGCTGGACGAGGGAGCCGGCGCGGACGATGACAAGCCTGTGCTGCATCGCAAACACCCCGAAGCTTCCTCCACCGCCGGCAAAGAGAGCGGGTCTGACGCGAGCACGCCCTCCGCACCTGCAGACCCCGACCGCCCTACGTTGCACAAGAAGACGAGCGCCGGAGACCCAAACAATAAGACTGCCAGCAGCGACTCCAGCAGCGACTCGGGCAGCAAAACCGACGACTCGGCTTCTGACCCTGACAGGCCAACCCTGCACAAGAAAGATTCACCTGCCAACGCCGGGGCGGCTCCAGCGAGCGATCCTGATCGGCCCGTCCTCCATGCGAAAGCAAAACCGATTGCCCGCGACGAGGAATCTGCCGGGTCGACCGATCCCGACCGTCCCCGCCTCAAGCGCGGCAAATACAGCGGCAACGGCCTTGAAGTGTTGCCCAGCCTGATGGGCCTCCCGCCTGATATGCAGCAGGCCGTCGCGGTTTCCGATGCCAAGAGCAAGCCCGAGCATCCGTGGGACTATGCGTGGGCCAATCCTGCCGACGCAGCAAAAATGAAAGATGCACTCGAGGTCATGGCCCGCGATGCGTTAGGTTTGACTGCGTCGCCCGCACCTGCGCACGTGGTCCGCCGCACTGCGACAACTAATAAAGCACGGCCAAAGCTGGTGGCTCCCGCACCGCCGGTGCCGATTCCCGACGAGCAATTTCGTGTCTTTGAATTGGCCTATGGTTCGGGAGCTACCGCGGTTCTGACCGCGCATACCGACGGTCCGCTGGATAAGCAGAAGTTCGTAACCCTCGTGGCGCAACCAGACTTATACGGCAACGTGCGCGTGCTGCTCAAGAGCGTTACCGATGGTTCTCATCTCGATGACACGCCGCGCATGCACTTGGTCGATGCAGTCGATGCGATGGCGGATAATCGCGGCGAACTGCTCTTCGAATTGCGCGGCGCGACGCAGCGCCAATTCGCGCTCTATCGGGTCCTGCGCGGCACCGCCGAAAAGCTTTTCGTCAGCGGCGGCGGGTCGTTCACAGCGGCGAATTAGCCACGGTCGATCGCTCGAGCTGAATCGAACTGCGATCGAGCCTCCTATACAATTGCAGTAGAGTGGAATGATTGCCACTCGCAGAGGATCTTCCCCCATATGGTGTCAGTGTTAACCTCTCATTCTTCGCCCTCCAAAACCGATATTTCGACCATTGCGTCTCCAACCGAGCACGAAAAAGCGCTTGCTGCGGAGCATGCCGTTCCCGCCAAATCGCTGGTACGCATGGGCCGCTCCGCTACGGTCGGCGGTGGCGTGAATTGGCTTACGATGGTCGTCATCATCGTCTTCCACATCGGCGCGTTGGCGGCGTTTTTCTTCTTCAGCTGGCAACGGCTGGCAGTCATGGCAGTGCTCTACGTGATGGCCATCAATGTCGGGATCGGCATGTGTTATCACCGCCTGCTGACGCATCGCGGCTACCAGACGCCCAAGTGGGTGGAATACCTGATGAGCATCTGCGCCACCCTGTCGCTCGAGGGCGGGCCTATCTTCTGGGTTTCAACGCATCGCGTTCATCACCAACTCAGCGATCACGAAGGCGATCCGCACACGCCACGCGAAGGTGGCTGGTGGGCCCACGCCGGATGGATACTTTTCGGCGAAGCGCTCCACGCGCAGACTGAAATCCTGAAGCGCTACTCGCCCGACCTGAGCAAGGATCGCTTCCACGTGTGGCTCAGCAAGTACCATTGGCTCCCCATCACCGCGAGCGGGCTTTTGCTGCTTGCCGGCGGTTGGATCTGGGGTGGCTGGATCAATGGTGTCGCGATGGTGTTGTGGGGCGTGCTGCTGCGCGTAACCCTGGGCCTGCATGCGACATGGTTGGTTAATTCTGCCACCCACTTATGGGGCAGCCGGCGCTTTCAAACTCGCGATGACTCGCGCAACAACTGGTGGGTCGCATTACTGACCGGCGGCGAGGGCTGGCACAACAATCACCATGCGCATCCTGTCTCGGCGCGGCACGGCCTCAAGTGGTATGAGATCGATCCGAATTTCTGGGGCATCTGGTTGCTCTCAAAGGTGGGTCTGGCGCGCAAGATTCAAGTCGCCAAGTTTGACCCCAAGAATCCCAAGCCGGCCGGGCTGTAAAGCGAATTCTCTAACCCCACAAATTCAATAGTCGGAACTCACCTGACCTTTGCAGACTAATTCCTCGCAATCAGTATTCTTGAAATGTGAAGAATCAGCCTGCCGACATCTTGTTTCCATGAGCAAATCAATAGACCCGATTAATGGAAAGCGATGGAATAGGGCGTGCATTCGAGCGTGGTGAGTGGGTACATTACGGGCCATCATCCACGGATTTGCTTCCGGTCACAATGGCTGCTCCGAGCATGACGGAGATTTGGGAGCCATCTTTTGCCCTTCCCGGCTAATAGACGCGTTAACCTCTTTATTCACAGGACTCTGCGGCCAACTCTCTTATTTAGAGGACTTTAAAGGACGAGTGTAACTGCAAGCCGATGAAAATACAGGACATCCATCCAGAGTACGGGTGGGGGTGGGGGTAGCACCCAGCTACCGGGACGGTCGCCTAAACATAGACCTCCCCTGGAAATCACGCGTTCGTCAGCAGTCCGAGGCGGCCCGCCCTTAATCGATGGGCCGCCTGTTTCGTTGCAGGCCTAAGCTCAAGTGCCGGGAACTAACCCCGCAGTTTGGCGCGTATCCACAGGGTGCCGAACAGCGGCAGAGCCACGGCCAGCACCGCAATGCCTGCCGGAAAGCCCACATAGCGGTAACTGTTTGCGTAATCGACGGCATGATGGCCGAAAAGATTCCAGGCCAGCAATGCAAAGATGGCAATCGTTGTGGTTGAGAAGAATATAAAAAACGCAGAAGCAAACGCGAGCAGCAAGCTGGTCAAAAGTCCAAAGCCCTGCAGCGGGAAACCTAAAAACCGTGCGCCGTCGGAGCGCTGTGTTGGCGCAGATTGCATCGTCCTCGCGGCCTCTGTCGACTAGAATACAGTTTTATGCCCAGCAGCGCACAAATCGAACTTTGGCACGCGGAGAAGGTGGCCACGCAGGTAAAAGTGGCCCAGGCTTCTAATGGAATTCACTACGCGGCGTGGGGCGAAACGCGCGTCGCCGAGGCCGACATTGAACGGCTCGTTGCCGCTGTGCCCGTCACACTGGCGCCCGCGCTCGACAATCGCGCCTATTACTTTGTGCCGCTCGCCATCTCTGACAGCGGCGAAACCATGATCGCGCCGAGCTACACGGTTGACCTCGGCGACCGCGCCGTGTGTCATCGCAATGCGATCTTTGGAACCACCGAGGCCGTGTTCCTTTCAACACGCCTGGTTGAGGATCGCTTTGGACTGGCGTTTGAATTTTTCATCAATGTGGCGCACAACTTTGTCGAGGTAGCCGGCGTTCCGGAGAGCTTTTCTTCTCTAGTCTGGGCGCAAGCCGATGCGCAGGTGCGCGGCGAGACCAGCCAGGATGCGTGGGAAGCGCGCCGCCACGCGCAGGATTCACGCAATAGCACGAAGGGAATCGACGAGCGTGCGCGCACGAGTTTCTTTGAGGCTTCATTCTCTGACGCGCTCGCCGTGTACATGCTTTCGCTTGCTGTCGACTTCGACTACCACGACCTGAGGGAACGCGAATATCCCTTGCTCGCCGCGCCTGCACTGGCCGAGCGACTGCGTCATGTAGCCGGCCTCTTCCCTGTCAACACCGGTTTTGAATTTCAAATTCTCTATCGCCGCAAGGGCTGACAGGGAACGGGAAACAAGGCTCAACTCGCGTGTAAATTCCTCTCAAGAAACTCATTGCGGAATTTCGCTTGAGGATCGAGCCGGTTGAGCAAGGCTTTAAACTCCGCGAGCTTAGCGTACTGCGCCTGCAAGCGTGCTGGGGCCACGGTAAAGAGTTTGCCCCAATGCGGTCGTGCTCCAAACGGCTCAAGCTGCGCCTCGATCAGCGGAAGAACCTTGCTCACCTCAGGCCACTTCGGCTTCCACGTGAAATGAATGGCGAGCGAGGCGCGCTTGTACGCCATGCTCATCCACAGATCATCGGCCGCAATGGAGCGCAGTTCCGTGATGAATAAATGCGGCGTGATGTGGTCGCGCAACTTTTCGACAGCCAGTATGGCTTCGTAGCCGCGGTCGAATGGCACGAAATATTCTGTCTGCAGTTCCTGCCCGCTCGACGGCGTGAAGTTCATGCGGAAGTGGGGCAGCCGCTCATACCACGGACCGGGAATCCCCTGCTGCTCGGTGCAGCTCTCCGCCGCATGTCCCGCGAGTGGATGCAGTTTTTGTGTGGCGAGTTTCGCGCCAAAGAATTCAGGCTCCCATTTGTTGGGATCGCGAGGCGCGATTCGCCGCTTAATCCATACTTGCGTGGCCCGATGATTTTGCCAGTCGGTAAAAAGGCTCACGCTATAGCCGCTTGAAAGGATTTCCTGGAAGTGGTGTTCGAGGTGGTCAAGCGATAAGTTCAGGTAAACAGATTGGGCTACTTGATACGTGGGTTGCAGGTTGAGCGTGACGCTGGTGACCACGCCCAGCGCACCGAGCGCCACGACCGAAGCCAGAAATTGTTCGCCATCTTTTTGGCGCGATAGAGAAATGATCTTCCCATCCGCTGTCACGATATCCAGTGCACTCACGGCGGTAGCAAGATTTCCATTGCGTACGCCCGACCCGTGTGTGGCGGTGGCGATTGCGCCCGCGACGGAGATGTGCGGCAGCGACGCCAGGTTATGCAGCGCGTATCCGTGTGCATCAAGATAGGGCGAGAGAGCGCCGTACGTGATGCCCGCACCAACTTTCACGGTGTGTGCTTTGTCGTCGATCGCGATCTGGGCGAGCCGCTTCAGCGAGATCTGATTTTTGTTGCTGTCTGCGATGGCGTTGAAGGAGTGCCGCGAGCCAAGCGCTCTTAGCTTAGCGGTCTCTTTGACGACGCGGCAAACTTCCTCGACCGACGGGGGCGTGGCGAGATTGTCAGTGCTGTAAGTGAGGTTGCCAGCCCAGTTGGTACGATGCACGGGAGGCCCTTCGGCCGCTAAAACCTGGGAGAGCATGCTCGCCGTCACGAATGCCCCGGAAGTTTTTAGAAACTCTCGTTTGTCCATTCCGTCTCACTTGGCGCTAAGCCTGCCGTAAGCGCTCGACCAGCATAGGTTCGGCAATAAGGCAACGCAATAGAATTCGGCTTATTGCATTCTGCAATAGAACGTGCCGAAATGGGAAGTATTAATCAAAATGAGTCCCAAACCATCTTTATGCTTTCGCGGGAGTTGACTGTTTAGTAACCTGTAAAGGATGGGTCGCGCGTTGGCCCGGTTAAGAGAAGGAGATTTGAATATGGCACAGCCAGTCAAGAAAGCAAACACCGCCAAGAAGACTGCAAAGGCAGCGACGGCGCAGAAAGCAGCACCGTCGAACCTTACCCAAATGAAGGCCCCCGAAAAGAAGGCTTCCCCCGAAGAGGTCGCTCGCTTGGCCCACAGGTTCTGGGCAGAGCGTGGCCGCCAGCATGGAAAGCATGAAGAAGATTGGTTCCGGGCAGAGCAGGAACTGCGCGGGAAAGCGTCGTAGCCCCTCCAACAAATCCCTAAGCTCGGTTGAGCAAATATAGTCATGAATCTAGGTAATCCGTTTGGCTTAATTTCACTTGAGCCATGAGGAAAGCTCTGTCTTGATTCGGACCCGCAAGCAGAATGTGGATGCGCTCAATTAATTTTGGGACGTGTACGCAACCCGACCTTCGCTGATTGTCCAGCGCACTTTTCCGTGCATGGTCCATCCATCAAAGGGAGTGTTGTGCGCTTTTGATCGGCCCTGGTGTGCGCGGTACGTCCATTCTGCTTTGGGGTCGAAAACCAAAACATCGGCGAAGCTGCCGACGATGAGGGTGCCGCGGCCTTTGAGCCCCAGCACTGCGGCCGGTTGCGCGCTCAGTAGGCTAAGAACTCGTCCGAGCGGCATCTTCCATTCCTTGTGGAGCCATCGCAGGCAGAGGCCGAGAGCTGTCTCCAACCCGGTGATGCCGTTGGGAGCGTGCTCAAACTCGACCTCCTTTTCGTGCGTGGCATGCGGCGCGTGGTCAGTCGCAATGGCATCGACCACGCCGTCGAGGATGGCCTCAATCATGGCGTCGCGATCGGCCGCTGCGCGTAGCGGAGGATTCATCTTGGCATTGGTGTCGTACTGGCCAACGGACTCCTCGGTCAGCAGAAAATGATGCGGTGCAACTTCGCACGTAACGCGCAGTCCGTTGCGCCGCGCCTGCCGTACAGAGGCGACGGCAGCCGCAGTTGAGGCGTGCGCTACGTGCAGGTGAACCCGCGCGTCGTGCAACTCCGTGACCAGGCGGATGTCGCGCTCCACGATGCTGCTCTCGGCTTCGGGTGGCATGCCGCGTAGACCCAGTTTGAAGGCAACCGGCCCCGCATTCATGCTCGCGCCCGTAGTCATGCGCGTATCTTCAGCGTGTTGAATCACGCTGAGTCCCACACGTGCCGCGGCGGCAAGAGTCTCGCGCATCACGCTGTCCTTGAGAATGGGATAGCCGTCATCTGTGACAGCTACAACCCCCGCAGACTTGAGCGCGGCAAAATCATTGAGAATCTCGCCTTTGGAACCGCGCGTAGCCGCGGCGATGGGATAGACGCGAATGGCCGCCCCGCGCTCCGGCGCCAGCATCCAGCGTGTGACTTCGATAGAGTCGTTGACCGGAACCGTGTTGGGCATCGCGGCCACCGCCGTGAAGCCGCCCGCTGCTGCAGCCGCCGTTCCCGTAGCGATCGTTTCCTTGTAGCCCTGCCCTGGCTCGCGCAGATGAACGTGAATATCGATCAATCCCGGCGTTACCGTCAGCCCTGCGGCGTCGATCACTTCAGCGCCGTCGATTGGCTTGAGCTTGCCCGGCGCAGCGATCTCCGCAACATGCCCGTCTTTGAGCAGGATGTCCTTAGGGGCGTCCACGCCTGCGGCTGGATCGATCAGGTGTCCATTGCGAATCACGATTGCTGTCAGGCGCGGCCTCCTTCTCTTGGCAGCAGCGCGCGCTCGACCACGGCCATGCGAATCGCGACACCATTGCGAACCTGCTCGAGAATCGCTGATTGGGTACCATCGGCTACCCCGGCCGTTAGTTCCAGGCCGCGAATGATGGGGCCCGGATGCAGCACCACAGCAGTCGGCGCCTGCGTCTCGAGCCGCAGCCCTGTGAGTTGGTAGTCGACCTTATACTGTTCAAGATCGAGCTGCATGCCGGCCAGCCGCTCCGCCTGGATGCGCAGCATCATCACTGCCTGCGATTGGCGAAGCGCAACCTCAAAGTTGCGTTCGATTGCAATTCCCGGACCTGCGTTCGCGGCCAGATCGGGCAACAATTCCTTTGGTCCGCAGAGAATGACCTGCGCTCCGAGTCGTGGCAGCAACAGCATGTTTGAGCGCGCGACGCGGCTATGCAGGATGTCGCCCACAATCGTCACCGTGACGCCAGCGAGCGTCGTTTCTGATACCGATTCCGAACCGGTCCTCAGATGGGCCAGGATCGTGCGCAAATCGAGCAGCGCCTGCGTGGGATGCTCATGCATGCCATCCCCGGCGTTCAAAACAGGCAGCCGCGTCACATCTTCAAGCAGCCATGGCGCGCCCGACGCATTGTGCCGCAAAATGATTGCCTCTGCGCCGAGCGCGCGCAGAGTGAGCCCCGTATCCTTCAGAGTCTCGCCTTTTTCTATGCTCGATGAGAGGCTTGAGACCAGCGTTGTGTCCGCCCCCAGGCTTTTTGCGGCGAGTTCAAAGCTGGTGCGGGTTCGCGTCGAGGACTCGTAAAATAGCAGGGCCACACGCCGCTTGGCGAGGATGCGATCGCGCATCAGCGGATCTTGATCCTCAAGCGCTGTTGCGCGAGCGAGAATATGGCTGACGTCCTCGAGAGTCAGATCCTGGACCGACAAAAGCGAGCCGCGATGGTAAGGAAAGCGGGAGGCAGCGACGGCAGGGAAGTGAAGCTGGCGGCGGGCAACAGGTGAGGTTGCGTTCATTCTCGTTCACACCGGAGCACTCGGGCTCCGGTCCGGTTCACAGTCGTTGCCGGGCTCGTAACCCAGCGATTAGCGTGCGAGGGGCGCGCTGATGAAACAAGCTAATCGATTCGTTCGACCAGCAGCACTTGCTCGTCGTTGTCCACCTCGCGAAATTTCACTTCAATGATCTCGCGGCTGCTGGTAGGTACATACTTGCCAACGTACGTCGCCTCGATAGGCAACTCCCGATGGCCGCGGTCGATGAGCACAGCCAGTTGCACGCGGCGCGGTCGTCCATGATCAAACAGCGCATCGAGTGCGGCGCGAATGGTGCGGCCGGTATAAAGCACGTCGTCGCATAAGACCACGTCGCGCCCTTCGATGTCGAAGCCGATCGCACCTTCCTTCACAACCGGGCGCGCACCGGCCGTGGAGAGATCGTCGCGGTAGAACTGAATGTCGAGAACACCCGTGTCGATGGGCCGCTTTTCGATGCCGGTAATCAGCTTTCCCAGTCGCTCGGCAAACGGGATGCCGCGGCGCTTGATACCCACCAGCGACAAGTTTTCGCTGCCATTGCTTTTCTCGACGATCTCGTGTGCCAGGCGCACCAATGTGCGCTCAATTTCGGACGCCGACATTAGCCTGCCCTTCACGCGCAGGTTGGGCATATTCATCTCTTCGCTCATGGGTAATCTCGTCGCTTGTCTCTCGCCGGATGATACGAGGCTATAGCCTCACGGAGCAAGTTGTGGAGAAAAGGGTATGATTTCCGGCTGTCTAAAGATTAGGTTGAAATATGGATCATGCCATCGAGCAGTGCGGCTTAAACTTCGGGCTGCCGCCGGCGTGCCCACATTCTCGCGCCCAGCGCTCCGCCGCCCACGGCAAACAGCACCAGGAACAAGCAGTTGCTGATCAGAGACAGCGCCCAGATTCCCGCATGCCCCTCGGGCGAAAGAAACCATGCTTGAATCTGGTTGAATCCAGCTTGCACCTGCGCCGCATCTGCGGTCGACATGCTCGACAGGGAGTCCTGCGCCTTCTGCTGAAAAGCAGCCACAAATGTGGAATAGATGGCGTCAAACTGATTTGAGCGATGAAAAAAGATGCGCTCGATGAACAGGGCGCAGCCACTGATCCCAAAAGCAAGCCACGCGGCGATCAGTCCGGTTACCAATCCGATGCGAGCGCCAGCGCCGATGGTGATCCAGGCCGGCCTTTGCGAGCGCATGTACAGTATCACCGCCAGATCGGCTGCTCCCGCCATCCAGAACATCCCCAAAAAGCTGAGCGGAGAAGGACCGCTCGAAAGAAGCCCCGCCGGAATCGCCAGCATGCAGACTCCCCGCAGCGCCGGCCTCCAATCGATCGTGGCGGCGTCGCGCACCACTAGGGGCCAGCGTTCAGATTGAGGCGCATCGCTGTTGTCATCTGCGGAATACATCAACTGCGGCAAGCCGCACGTTGGGCAATAGCAGTTTTCCGCGAGAATCGGCTGGCGACAACGGTCGCAGGTTATTTCCATGCTGATTAGAAGCCTATAGCATTCCTGCGGCGGTGTGCAGACGGCGCAGGGTTGACTGCGTAACCAGCAACTAGACGATTTTTGATACCGATCGCTTTTGCACGCGCTGAGGCAACTTCAGAGCCCACCGTAGCGGCCCGTAGGTACGTGACTTGCATGCGCGGCATCGCACCGGATGTTGCAACAGGAGCAATTTGAAATAATCCGTTTTTCGAATATGGGCGAGCCGAAAATCATTCGAACCGCATTCATGGCAGATGAGAGTCATTTGCAGCCCTCCAAACCCTCGGTCAAGAACGTTTGAGCAGAAAAATGATCTGGACAGCGTTCATCGCCTGCTTCGAGCTCTGAAATAGAAGTTGCTATTGGGCCCAATATAAAGACGAACAGACAAGACGTTGATGAGAGACCGCGCTTTTCGTGATTACGACGTGGTTTTGGCTTGAGCCAGCCAGGCGGCAACCGTGGTTTCAGCCGCCCTTACTACTTCCTCAAGCGTGAGGTTTGTTGAATCAAGAAGGATCGCATCCGGGGCCGGCTTGAGAGGTGAATCTGCGCGATTCCTGTCCCGCTCGTCGCGCGCGCGCAGGTCGCGAATCACTTCTTCAGGTTGCTGCGGCGAGCGGCCTTGCTGGCCGATCTGGTCGTAACGGCGCATACCTCGAACCTCCGGAGCAGCGTCTAAAAAGATTTTTACTTCGGCATCGGGAAACACCACGGTGCCGATATCCCGTCCTTCCATCACCACGCCGCCCTTGGCTCCCATCTCTTGTTGGCGTCGAACCATGGCAGCGCGAATCGGAGGAAACACGCTTACCCGTGATGCGGCGTCGGTGACCATCTGATTGCGGATCTGGCCGGTAACATCTTCGCCATCGAGCAGAACGCGATTTTCATCTTCGCCCGGCTCGAGGCAGATTACGGTATCGTCTGCAAGACACTTCAGCGCAGAAGGATCGTCCAGTGAAGTTCCTGCACGCAGTGCCTTTAGCGCTAACGCTCGATACATCGCCCCGGTCTCTAGGTTCAACAAGCCGAAGCGGCGAGCAAGATGTAGGGCGATGGTACTTTTGCCAGCGCCCGCAGGCCCGTCAATAGCTACAACGAACTTCCGGTCAAGTTGCTCCCCGGAACTTCCTTTCCCAGTCATCCGCGTTTTTTCGTTCCCTGCTTAGGCCGGGCCGTAAGGCCAAATCGCTTTCCGTTCCCTGCCGCAGCACCTACTGTCAGAGCCGGCTTGCGAACGCTGCGCGCAGGCCGGGCATCTGGGCGCACATCCTTGTGTGTCAGGCTCGGCTTGCGTGCTGACGTGCCTGGCTTGGTCGTGGATTTGGCGCCGTTTGCGTGGCCGTTTCGCTGGCTCCACGTCGTCGCCGTAGGCTTAGTGGCGTGCGCCTTGCCGTTCCCGTTGGTTGGACGAGCGGCAGCGGTGCGATTGCGCGAATTCGCTGATGACGCGTCGGGGTGGTGTTTGCCGTTTCCGTTCGCGTTGGCTGGCCGGATCGATGTGCCCTTGCTGTGCGTGCCATTGCTGTGGGTGCCGTTGCTCGAAGGCGCTGCCGCCTGACTGCCGTGGCTTTTGCCGTTGCCATTCCCATTTTTACCCGGGCTCTGGATCCAGCGAGCCGAGGCGGAGGGGCGAGAGCCGTTTGCCGAGCGAGGTGCCGGCGACCGAGGTGCTGCCGGCCGGGCATCCGCGCTGCGGCGAGCGGGACGACTCCCGGCCGACTGGCCCGGCTTTCGATCCCGGGCGTGCGCGGTGGGCCGACTGAAATGCGGGCGGGATGCTGCCGGTTTGGCAGTCGCGGCCTTACGCACCGGCATCCGATGCGCGGGCTGCTCCTTAGCGCCATCATCTTCGGTCCGAGCAGGTGCAGCGTTAACGCTGGGCTCTACCCTGCGCACTACCGGTCGTGCAACCGGCGCACTCGGCGAGTCTTCTTCCCGATCAAGATTGCGGAGGAAGTAGGCCGACGCCGGCATCGTGGCGCTGGTATAGACGGATGTCACTATCTCGAACTCCGGCAATGTGCCGGCCACGTAAAATTGCGGGGCATGTCCTAACGAAATAGTGTGAACCTGACGTGTCGCGACTAGCCCGCGCAGGACTTCGCGAATCTTACTGCGCGCGGTTAATGGAGCCAGGAACATCTCCACTTCTTCCATGCTGGCAGCGATTACTGCCTGTAGGTAAATCGAAGCAAGCACCGATATTGCCGTTACTTGCGACGTAGATGCACCCTCGGCGATGGCGCGCTGGAAGCGCGTTCGCAACAACTGCCACTTGGCTGCCTGCCCGGGCGCAGAAATGATGGGAATAATCCGGAGCTGTTGCCACAATTCTGTGATGGCGCGTAGAACAGCAGTTTCGGATACCTCACGGCCCAGGGCATGTTTCAACTGGGCGATCGTTAAGTCGCCCGCTTCGAGAAACTTGTATGCCAAAACCGCCAACTGTGAAACCTGGCGCGAACCGGTTAGCTGAGGACTGCGTCGCCAGTCCCGGTCACCCCGTAAAGCGTATACGTAGGGCAAAACCCATGCCGCAACGATGAAGTCAGGTTGTTCGCCGGGCTGACCAAGCAAATTAAGTCGCACCGCTACGCCGTCAAGCTCAAGCCGCACCAGCAACTCTTCTGCCAGCGCGATATGCGCGGGATTTGGAATCGCGGCCTGCTGGCCTGCTACGGCCTCAAGGAAGGAGGGGGCGACGGAAGAAGAAAATTGCCGCTTCGGATGATAGAGACACAGTCCCGTTTCTTCCATCCAGGTGCGGGCAACTTCCAAGGTAAGAGTTCCGAGTCCAGTCTGGCGCATCCGTTCGGCGCGCGCTGCTTCTAATTGCTCCGATGTCAAAGAAAAACCTCACTTCCAGGCTGGCCTGATCATGCCAGACAGCCATCTCTCCTGAGAGGAGGGCTGCCACCCGTGTTCTATCTTAAATGCGATTTAAATTCGATGGAAGGCCCGCTGTATGTCCTTCCAGGAATACTGCAAAGCGATTGGACGGCCGTGCGGGCAACTTGTAGGGTGTTCAGTCTTTGCAAGCTCCAACAATAGCCATTCAATTCGTGCAGGGTCAAGGGGGGTATTTATTTTGATGGCAGAATGGCAGGCGATGGACGCAGCAATCCTCGTGCGCAGCGTTGTAAGGTCTTCATTACGCTGGGTTTCATCGAGTTCTTCGCTGCTCTGGTCGATCACTTCTGAGAGCATTTTTTCGAGTGAAACGCCTTCCAGGCCCACCGGTGCAGCTTTCACGGCAAGTGTTTGAGGACCAAAGGGTTCCACCTCAAAACCGTTGCGTTCAAGCTCATCGGCAATTTGCGCAAAAACGACCATTTGTGAGGGCTTTAACTCGACCAGCAAAGGCATAAGCAGCCTCTGCCGCTGCACGTGTTCCACTTTTCGATCCCGTAAAATCTTTTCAAAAAGAACTCGCTCATGGGCCACGTGCTGATCGATTATCCACAGGCCATCTTCTCCGGCAGCGAGGATAAACGACTCCCGAAGCTGCCCCAACGGGCGTAGCGAGCCGAGGTGATTGAGGTTTGCGGCGGCCTGTTCCGCTTCAATCTGAAGAGTTGCCCACGAGGTCGAGGACCCTTGAACCGCGGAGCTTCCGTTGGATCCGGAACAATTTTGCAGCTGGGCTACTCCATCCGGCTGGAGGAGTGCGGTGGCAGCCTGGGTTAGAGATTCGTTCCAGGCGCGCGCCGTGAGCATGGTCCCATCAAACGGCAGGCGGCCAGGCACCGGGGGAAGGGGTGGGGCAGTGAGTTCGAATGGCGCGGCGCTACGAGCCTCGTATCCACCCGGCTCGGAGTCGATTTGAAAAGTCGCGCCCTCCGGAGGTCCTGGCAGAGGAGAACCGGCCGTAGGCAAGAGGGACGGGCTGGCCCCCGGCGAGTTGTCGAGGGCGGCAAGAAACCCGGCCGCGGGACGTGCTTTTACGAGCGCATTGCGCAGGCTGTCTCGCACGAAATTGTGCACCGCGCTTGGCTGGCGAAAACGCACTTCTGTCTTGGCAGGGTGGACGTTGACATCGACTTCTTCAGCGGGCATCTCGAGAAACAGGAGCACGACCGGGGAACTGGTCGGCGGGATGATGTTGCGGTAGGCCTCCGCAATCGCGTGCAGCAGCAGGCGGTCTCGAATAAGCCGCTTGTTTACGAAAATATAAATCGAATTGCGATTGAGCTTCTGCAACTCCGGTTTGGAATAGAAGCCGGACAGGCGCATGGTGCCCGGATCGCGCGCAGGCTCGGTCGGATCGCGCCTCCAAGGTGGAGGTTCAGGTAGCCCGGCATGATGGAGCGCAAGCTCCGCAGCGACCGGCAAAAGCTGAGCCAGCGTATCTTTGCCAAAGATCTGATAGATTCGCTCAGCCGTACGGCCCACCGGCGGCGCGGACACGATGGTGTGCGTTGCCGAGAGGAGTTCGAAATGCATCTCCGGATGCACCAGGGCATAATGCGTGACAAGCGCCGTCACGAGAGCCAGTTCGGTCGATTCCGCACGCAGAAATTTGCGTCGCGCCGGAGTGTTGAAGAACAGATCGGCCACGGAGATGGTCGTGCCGCGCGCAGAGGCCGCGTCTTCGACACGGAGAATTCTCCCTCCGGCGATCTCCATGAGTGTGCCGGTACCGTCGAGCCCTTCGGCGGTCTGCAGGGTCACGCGAGCCACGGAGGCGATCGACGGGAGAGCTTCGCCGCGAAAACCCAGTGTGGCAATCGAAAGCAAGTCATCGGCGGTCCGCAGTTTTGAGGTAGCATGGCGCTCAAACGCAAGCAGGGCGTCGTCCCGATTCATGCCGTGCCCGTCGTCGGCTACACGAATGAGCTTGCGGCCCCCCGCCTCGACCTCGATGCGAATCCGCGTGGCCCCGGCATCGAGCGCATTCTCGAGCAGTTCTTTGACCACCGACGCGGGCCGATCGACCACTTCACCGGCAGCGATCTGGTTTGCGACCTGGTCAGAGAGAACGCGGATGCGACCCATAGGGTAAGGGTACTGGAAATCGGGAATGCCAACGGCGCGCGGAAGTGGAAATCAGGGCTGGAAGTCCCTGGATGGCACGTTATTCCCGCTGAACGGATTTCCAAAGAGTGTGGGAGGGTGGGGAGCCGGCATTATGGCTTTCCGTGTTTCCGATGCTTTGTCATTTCCACGGCCTGCCTTTTGCGCCGCATATCCCGGATAGACGGATATGCCGCCCGCCGCATACGCCGCACCGCCACGAAGCGCTTATTGTGATCGTTGTGAATGAGTGCATTGGCGATCTGCGCCAAATGAGAATTCTGAAGGATTAACGAACGAGAAGCCGGGACGGCTGACACCCGAAAAACTTGGGTGCTCATTGGCTGCTTGATGAAGCTGAACAGGCCTTGGCCAGCGCGGCCCGGTCTAGTGGATGAATGGCACGCCAGCAAGCGTGTACTCTGGAGTCTATCGCCTTAGTTTGTGCCTTCGCCGAAGATCGATTCCATCGCCTTAAGCCGGATGGGACCGTGGGCTAACAGAGCATTGACTTCTTTACCTTTTTGCGTCGCAACCAATCGTCCTTCAAGTGCCAGCCGAGCCGCAACCTCACGAACTGAGTGCATGAGCGTTTTCCATTGCTTAGGCGCAAGCCTCCGCGCTACTTCGGATGGGCAGATCGTTCTACCGCCCTTACGTTCGCTGAGTAAGGCAAAGATTGCATCTTCAATTGCTCTGGATGAGGCCATCAAGTGATCCATCGCGCCGCGTTTACGAAATCCATTTTAGGTTTCCTAGGACGTCCCGCCTCGAACCCGCGCTGCTTTAAATCACTTTATTTTTCAGAACCGATTCTTTGCTCACGCGAAAAAGCATGGACGGAACAAGTAGTTTTTTCCCGTTTCTGAGAGCCTTTGTCAAGCCAGCGTGGTTTGACTGCGACAGTAGATGTCAACGGGACGCGTCTCGCTGTCGCAGTCTACGCTAGCGACTATCAAATTCGTTCCGCCGTCGTGGGCTTTTTTGAGTGAGGACATCGCACTAGGAAGCAGCACCGCTGAATCGGTCAACGAGCGCCGTACTAAGAGTGGGAGGGCGCCTTCTCGAGCCAATCTGCCCATAGTTCTCGACGACACAACAGGCCGAAACGCTCATCGAGATCAACTTGCGTACTATTTTCAGGATTACTACCCAGAAGCGTCCTAGGAACTTTCAACTACCAAATTCAGGGCACGATGTCCCTTGATGGCATGTAATCCCCGCCGAAGGGATTTCAGAGCGTGTGGGAAGGGTGGAGCCGCATTATGGCTTTCTATGCGTTCGATGATTTGTCATTTTCACGGCCTGCATTGCGCGCCGCATATGCCCAATAGACGGCTACGCCGCCCAGCGCAATACGCCGCACCCGCCGCGAAGCGCTTATTGTGATCGTTGTGAATGAGTGCATTGGCATTTGGCGCAAGTCGAGAGCGGAATATCGCGCTGCTCGCCGGCAGAGCAGCGCTAAAATGGTGTGGAGCGTACAACTAGTTCACGTTGATTCTGAAGCTCGCCTTGTTATTGGCCGGAATAAATCCTGCATATTTGACACCGTCGTCGCGGTATTGGACAACGTGGAGCCGGCCGGCGCATTCACTTTGACTGTCAACGAGACGATAAAAGTGTCTCCTTTATCCAGGTGCGGGAGTGAGCAGTGGAGCGTTCCTGCGGACCCAATTGAGGGTGCTGTGCATGTGCCGCGGCTAGCGCCAAAGCTCACCAATGTTGTTCCAGCGGGCAGGGGATCATCGATTTGGACGTTGTAGCGACCCTTGCTGGTCGCGGCCAGAGTGTAGGTAAGATTACTGCCGTGAGTGACCGAGAAACTGGGTGAAGCGCTGATCGCCATTTTTAGGTCGTTCATGATGACGAGTTTGGAGACGAGAAGATTGACGTGCCATTGCGATGGGTAGCGCGCCAGCGCACCTGGGGTAGGCAATATGTCTCGATCTGTTGAACTCGCAAGATAAAGGTTGAAAGCTTTGTCCACTGCTACCTTCACGCTTCTCGCGCTGTATTAACAGGTCCCCAAAAGCGTAGAGCAATTGGCGATCGAATTCAGCGAACCCGACAGGGTTGTCACGAATTTCTGGTATTTTCCGCCTCCAGCGGAAGGTTGGAGGGAAGCCTTTAACGGGAAGTTGGGCGAATTGGTTTCTCCAGCTACATACACGTTGCGGTATTGATCGAGTGCGATGCCGGTGATGAAGTCGTCTCCCCCGCCTCCCAAGTAAGTGGACCAGATCAAAGCGCTTCCTGAAGAATTCAGCTTGGCCACGAAGCCGTCATGTGCTCCTCCCCGAAAGCTCCTCTGAAGAGCACCGCTTATCGTTAGATGTTTGCCCATTGACGAGGCGCGATCAGGGAACGTATCCCGCTCCGCGCAGTACTTTACCGGGTAGTGCGCCTGACATCTTGCCCTGTTCAATGACTGGAACGCCATTAACCAGCACGTAATCCATGCCCTCAGAGAACTGGTTGGGGTTCTCAAAGGTGGCCTTGTCGCGAATCTTTGCGGGATCAAAGATGACTACATCGGCCCACATTCCCTGCTTGAGCACGCCGCGGTCGGCAAGCCGCATGCGTTGCGCCGGCAAGGCGGTGAACTTGCGGATAGCGTCGGGCAAGGTCAGCTGATTCTCTTCGCGAACGTACTTGCGCAGGATGCGGGGGAAGGTGCCGTATGCACGGGGGTGGGGATGTTCCTGGCCGAGCAAGCCGTCGGGAGATGTCCCTTGCGAGTCGTTGTCAATCGACATCCACGGCTGCTTAAGGGCGAGCAAGACATCCGGCTCGTCCATGCCAAAGACGGCTACTTCAGTGAAAGCTTTGTCTTTGATTAGCAAATCGCAGAGGGCGTCGATGGGGTCTTCGTTCCATAGCTTCGCGACTTCAGAGAGGCGCTTGCCCTGAAGCGGTAGCAACACAGGATTTTGCACCACCGCGATCTGAATGGCCTCGGGCCCGGGAATCTCCTGCCACTCGTTGTCCCACGACTCGCCGGCAGAATCCTTGCCTTTTGAGAGCATGTCTTTGCGAATGCGGGCGCGCATGCTCGGGTCTTTAAGGCGGTCGATGAGCTTGGAGTCGCCGCCATCGTGGGCCCACGGTGGAATGAAGGCGGAAAACGTGTTGAACCATGCGGTATAGGCATAGGTGTTGGCGCTGATGTCTACGCCGGAAGCGCGCGCCTGATCGATGCGCGCAACGATGGCAGGCATGCGTCCCCAATTAGATTTGCCGGCAGCTTTGAGATGCCAGATTTCTACAGGAATGTGGGCTTCGCGACCGATGCGCCCCGCTTCGTCAATAGACTCGAGTATGGTGTCTCCCTCGCTGCGCATGTGGCTCGCGTAGATGCCGCCGGACTTGGACGCTTCTGCGGCCAGCGCAATCAGTTCCTCTGTCTTCGCGTACGGCGCGGGCGTGTATTGCAGCGCGGTTGACAGGCCGACGGCACCGTCGCGCATCGCCTGGCGCACTAATCCCCGCATTTGTTCGAGTTGAGACGCGGTAGGCTGCACGTCGGCATCGCCCAGCACCATCCGCCGGACCGATGTGGCACCTACATAGGTGGCCAGGTTGATGCCCATGCCTTGCTTTTCAAGCCGCGCGAAGTATTGCCTCAGCGTGTGCCAGTTCGGCGTGAGCTTGAAGTGCTGATACCCGGCGCGGTCCGAGGCGAGCATGGCATCCGAGACCGGAGCGACGGAATTGCCTTCGCCGGTAATTTCAGTGGTGATGCCCTGGTAGATTTTCGAGGGCAGGCGCGGGTCGACGAGGATGGTCAACTCCGATTGGCCCAGCATGTCGATGAAGCCAGGAGCGACCACGCTGCCATGCGCATCGATGGTGCGCCGGGCATGAGCCTTGGAGAGGTTGCCGATGGCGACGATTTTGCCGGCGCGAATGCCGATATCGCCCGAGTACCAGGGCGAACCGGTTCCGTCGATGATGTGACCGTGAGTAATAAGCACGTCAAAAGGAACTGCGGGTTGGGGAGGCGCCTCAGATTCAGCGGCGACCGCAAGCAGCAGTGCCAGAGACAACAGAAGGAAACTGCGGGGACGGACCATGAGGCGGGTTCCTTTCAAACCTTGGAGGCAAAACAAAAGTTCAAAACTGGCAGTTTGCGGTATGGAGGTCAGCCAATAGGCGGTGGGAGCGATACCTCTGGTGCGCCCTCCCCGTGATATTGTCACAGTTGACATCCGACAAGCCTGCTGTCTGCTGGATTTGGACCATTCGCACTCCGCCGTCTTAAAATATGGACATCGAAGTGTCCGAAATCGGTAAGCAGGAATAACATGTTATTGCGGACGCAAACAGCAAGCCCGCAACAAATCAAGATGGTCCGTAGTTTTGCATCTTGATCCACTTGAGTGGATATTGCCTTGGCAGCCCCCAGTCCCGTTAGGACAGAAAAGGAACCATTTTGAGCGCTATGTGGAAACCCACCAACCAAGGACCTGCGATTACCCCGAACCCGACTTTGACTCCCGAGCCTGCTGCTCGGCCACTTGCGGTGCAGCCGTCATTTGACGCGCCCCGGCCCCCTGCCACACCGGCAGCTACCGGTGAGCAAGCCAGCATCAGCAAGGGCCTCATCATCAAGGGTGAGATTACGGGTTCTGAGTCGTTGTTTATTGACGGCAAGGTAGAAGGCAGCATCAATATTCCCGGAAATCGGGTCACAGTCGGCCGCAACGGCCAGGTGAATGCCAGCATCAACGCGCGCGAGATCGTGGTGTTGGGCAAGCTCAAGGGCAATGTCTCTGCGACCGACCGCGTAGACATTCGCGCGGAAGGTGCTCTGACCGGCGACGTCGCCGCAGCCCGCATCAGCATTGAAGACGGTGCTTTCTTCAAGGGCGGCATCGATATTCGCAAGGCCGATGCCAAGTCGGGTGTGGTTGTCCCGGCCGAACCTGCGAAAGCAATTCACTCCTGAGCTTTTGGCGACTGGCTCTCTGATGAAGGCCCTACGTAGACAGGGGTCTTTGTGTCTATAGGAAGTGAATAATTAAGCTGATTCAAGCACCATCACAAGCTTTAAAATCATAAATTCACTGCAACGTTTCAATTGCGCTTGAGAACATACACGGTCCCGCGTCAGACAGTTGATGGCAAGGCGAGTTGCTTGCGCATTCCATCGATTGTCTGCTACGCGAGCCCGATGCGCTTCTTCAAAACCCCGGGCAGCACCGATCCGGCTTTCTCAAGCGTCCACACAGTGATTGCAGCCCACAGAGCCAGACCCGCAACGAGGATGGCTAAATCAGTAAGGCGGCTCTGCGCGGGTAGATGGGTGCCGCCGAGGCGAACGAGCATTCCGCCCACACCAAAGAAAATCGTCCATGTCGCGAAGCCTCCGGCGACGGCGGCGAGCAGGCAGCGGCCCATCTCGGTGTAGTCCAAACCGGCCAGCGAAACCATGCGCCGCTGATGCAGCAGCAGAGCCAACGCAAGGGTCTGCAGCCCGATGCCCGCATCTGAGGCGAGAGCGAGACCGGCGGCTCCATGCCAGTGGTAGCCGATGCCGTAAAGCGGAAAGGCGACCAGGGTCACCACCGATCCGGCAAGCATGGGGAGCCAGGTGATGCCCGCAGCGTAAAAGGCGCGCGCATAAATGGCCTGCGCCGACCAGAAAAAAAGCGAAAGCGTGTACAAGGCGAAATAGCCTGCGGTCTGGTGCACATCGGCTGCGCTGAACCGGCCGCCGAGAAAAATGATGTGGACCAAGGGCTGCGCCAGCGCCACCATCGCCGACGCCGCGAGCAGGCCCAGCGCGATTACGCGCGAAACGGAATCGGCAACGCCGGTAGCGAATTCAAAATGTTTGCCCTGTGCCCAGATGCGGGCAAAGAAGGGCAGTGATGCTGCGCCGGCGGCTTGCGCAAGCACCGCCATGGGTGCGGAGAAAAGCTGCTTGGCATTCATCAGCTTGGTGATTTCGCCGGCTCCGTGGCTGGCGTAATAGCGCACAAAATAATCATCGAGAAAAGGCAAAGTGAATCCGGCCATTAGCGGCAGTGTCATCATCACCCAATCGCGCAGGCCGGGATTGTGAAAGTCGATGCCCCAGCGATAGCGCACGCCTGCGCGCCAGGCGCCAAACGCGTTGAGCGCGAACGAGCCAAGCACCGCACCGGCCAATGCACCCACGGCGAGTGCGGGAATGCCCATGGTGTGCGCCAGTAGCACTCCTCCAAGAATGATGGCCACGTTGTACAAGATTCCCTGCAAGCCCTGATAAAGAAATTGCCGCCGCACCAGCAGGGTTGCGCCGAGAACGCCGCCCACAAAAAAGAAGATCTGGCCGGGCAGCAGGATGCGCGTCATGCGCGCTGATAGCTCGACCTGCCACGGGGTGAAGCCGGGGTTGAAGCGGTGGATGTAGGGGGTGGCGAGAAACATTGCGGCTAGCACGCCGGCGGTAAGCATGAGCACCACGAAGTTGAGCACGATCGAGAGTACGCGCTCTCCTTCCTCTGCCTGGCCGCGTTCGCGATAGCGGTTGAGGATGGTGACAAAGGTGATTGAAGCCGCGCCACCGGCGAGGAAATAGTTGGTGAGCTCAGGCAGTCCAAAAGCGGCGAGGTATGCATCGGTCTGGGGGCCTGCGCCAAATTCCCACGCAATGTATTTGACCCGTACCAGGCCAATAATTCGCGAGAGGAAGATAGAAACCATCATGATGATGGTTGCGGAAAACGCCGTGTGCGCGTGCGAGGGACGCAGCAGCATAAGCGCACGCGTCCATCGCGAGGGCGGCGGCGGTATGGGTTCGGTTGAGAGGGTCTCTTCCACTTATGTTGATTCTACCGGGGATCGCGCAGCGAAGCGTTGTCACGGTAGATGCGTGTGGCCGCGGGGTTATGCTTCTGGCAGGGGGCGTCGATGAGGTTTCTTTCGGGACTGGGACTGGCATTATGCCTGGTGAGTGGGTCGCAAGCGCAGATCATTCATGGTCGCGAAGGAATTACGCTTCCCGCGCCGCCTGCGGTCGAGGCCGACCCTGTGCGGGACGATTATTTCGGCACCAAGATCGCCGACAGCTATCGCTGGCTTGAGGACGCGAAGAGCACCCAGACGCGCGCTTTCATCGACGCTGAAAATGCGTATACCACACGCTATATGAAACAGGCACACATCCGGTCGCAGATTCTCGATGATCTGGATCCGCTGGAACATGTTTCGCGATGGGGCATTCCGAAGCAACGAGCCGGCAATTACTACTTTCAAAAGCGTCTGGCCGGGGAAGAGCAGGCGTCGATTTATGTGCGGCGGGGTTGGGCGGGGCAGGCGACGGCCGGGCAGCAGCGAACGGCGCATGTGCCTGCAACCGTAAAGGACGAGCGACTGGTCGATCCGGCTAAGTTCAGCCGCGACACAAATACTTCGGTGCGTCTAGTCGATGTTTCGCGCGACGGGATGCTGGTGGCGTACCAGGTGCGGCACGGCGGGGCTGATGAGGCTACGGTGCGGTTCAACAGCGTGAAGACGGGCAAGCAGCTTGAGGACGAGTTGCCGGTTGGGCTCTATTCCTCGGTCAACTTTACGCCCAACGGCAAAGGCGTCTTTTACACGCGCGTTAACAAACAGGGCACGCTGCTTTACCTGCACACGTTGGGCACGCGTCCCTCGCGCGACGAGTTGTTATTTGGGCGGGAGTTCCACGGCGAACTGCTGGGCGGGATCGATTTATTTCAGGCCGACATTACCGATGACGGGCGCTACCTGGTCATCACTATCGAGCGCGGAGTTCCTGCGAAACGGGTAGACGTTGTCTTTCGCGATTTGAACAAGCCCGATGCGCCTTTTGAAATTCTGGTCTGGGGATTGGATGCGCGCTTCTCCGCGGTCTATTTCAAGGGCGCATGGTTTGTGAAGTCGGATTACAAGTCGCCGCTCGGTCGTGTGATGCGGGCCGACCCCGGAATCTTGCCGGACGTGTGGAAGACGATTGTTCCTGAGTCGAAGGATGTGATCGAAGATTTCTCAATCGTTGGCGGCAAGATTTATGTCGAGCGACTCAAGGATGTGAGGTCAGAAACGACGGTCTACACGCTCGACGGCAGGCCGGCGGGCAAGGTCGACGACGACGGTATCGGCTCGGCCACTGCGGTGTATGGACGAACCACGGATCGCTACGGGTTCTACAGCTTCGAGTCTTATATTCAACCGCCGACGATATATCGCCTCGACACGCTCACGGGCAAACGCGAAATCTTTGCACAGCCAAAGATTCCGTTCGACTCGAGCCAGTATGAACTCAAGCAGGTGTTCTTCAAATCGAAAGATGGAACGCAGGTGCCGATGTTCATTGCCGGCAAAAAAGGGCTGCGGCGGGATGGCACCGAGCGGCTGCTGATGACCGGGTATGGCGGGTTCAATGTGAGCCTCACGCCCGCTTGGAGCCCGGCCTATGCGTGGTGGCTCGAGCAGGGCGGCTGGTTCACTGTGCCCAATCTCCGCGGTGGCGGTGAATACGGCGAGACATGGCACGAGCAGGGCATGTTTGATCACAAGCAGACGGTGTTTGACGACTGGTTTGGTGCTGCCCAATATTTGATCGATAACAAGTACACCTCGCCTCAGCATTTCGCTATTCTCGGCGGATCGAATGGTGGTCTTTTGATGGGTGCCGCGTTTACGCAGCATCCTGAAATGTTTTCGGCGGTGTTGTGCGCCTATCCTCTGCTCGACATGCTGCGCTACCAGATGTTCTTGCAAGGGCCGCACTGGACCACGGAATACGGCTCGGCAGAAAAGGAAAAGCAGTTTCGCTACCTGCTCAAATATTCGCCATACCATAACGCAAAAGCTAGCTCAACGTATCCGGCAATCATGTTTTTCACTGGCGACGGAGACACGCGCGTCGATCCCCTACATGCGCGCAAAATGACAGCACTGATGCAGTCAGTATCTGCCAGTGGCCGACCAATTCTGCTCCACTACAGCACGGTGGGCGGCCACTCCGCCGGCGTAGGTGTTGAGCAGCAGATACAGGATCACGCCGATGAACTCACCTTCCTGTGGACGGAAACAGGTGAGGCGCGCAACGGCAAGTGAGTGGACCATTTAGCCCTCGTTTAACTCACAATACGGCGTCGGTCTCATTTCGAAACTTGCGCAGCGGAGTTCCGTGTTGGGAATAGCAATCGCGAATGCGCCTCATATTCACTCAGCTGCGTACGGCCGTTGAAATTATGCTTGTGGCATGCACGAGTCCACAGTATCGACGGCTCCCTCTGCGAACACTTTCGCCGATTTGCTGGCAGGATTAGCGACGCCCCAGAAGCAGAGAGGCCCGCAGGCCTGGAATGACGATGACCTTGCCGACGACGTGGCTACGATCAGCTACGAGCAGGCACTGCGCGCGCAATCCGGGCGCAACTTCGATGGCGATGCACGTACGTCTCGAATTCGTGACGATGGGGCGAAAACGCGCAACCGGATAGTTGCTCATCAGGAGAGCCGCAGGTTGAGTCCGCCGGCGGCCGAATCTTCCGAACCCGTATCGTCAGCTCAACACTCTCAAAGGTGCAAACCGCCGCGAGCGCAATCTTCATGCATCGAGGAGGGGCGCAAGGCCGCGAGCATCACTGTTCGCCTCAGCGTACAAGATGTCGACCAGTTGCGCGAGCATGCGGCGGAGGCGGGTCTTACAACGTCGGCTTACCTACGCTCCTGCATCTTCGAGGCTGAGACGCTGCGTGCCGAGGTCAAGGAAGCGCTGTCGCAACTTCGTTCCAGTGCAGTCGCTGAGAGAAAGAAGAGGGGCACGCCATCCGTCGCAGCCACGTCCCATTGGCCCGCTCGCCTGTTGAATTGCTGGCCGCTTAGAACGCGGCGCAGCGAAGACATAGCGGGGTGAGGGTTTAAAACACACAGTTGCGTCCACATGGGCAGCGGTGCGACTCCTTATAGCAATTTCGGGATTGGGTAGACCGAAAGCCCCCATTCAAGTGGCTCTTAATCGAGAAAAAGCCACCTTCACGAATGTTAAAACGTCCACGTGTATTCGGAATCGCTCTAGAAGCCCCTCACTCCACTTCAAGCACAAGGCATTTGAGGTATTCGGTTTCCGGCAAATTGAGGACTACGGGATGATCGAGCGATGCCCCGCGGCGCTCGATTAAGCGTACTCGCCGGTGAGCATCAGCCGCCGCTGCGGCCACTGCGCCGACCAGGTCTTTCCAACCGACGTGATGCGAGCACGAACAAGTCACCAGAAGACCGCCGGGGCGGATCATATGCAGCGCGCGCAAGTTGAGTTCCTTATAGCCGCGCAGAGCGCCCTCAACTGCACGCTGTGTTTTGGCGAACGCGGGAGGGTCGAGCACGATGGTATCAAACCGCTCGGCGGCGTCTGACCAGTCACGCATAATCTCAAAGGCGTCAGCTTCCACCCAGTCCACTGCAGCCGAGATGTGGCTGCGATTTGCGGCGAGGTTTAGTTCCGCCACTTCGAGCGAAGCGTGAGACGCGTCGATGCCCGTGACCTGACGGCAAACCTGTGCCAGGTGCAGGGCAAACCCGCCTTGGTAGCAGCAGACATCGAGGGCCCGGTCGGTGCTGCCCAGTCGCTGTGCCCAATCGCGCGCGGCGGCGTAGTTGGCGCGCTGATCGAGAAAGGCGCCCGTCTTTTGGCCAGCGTTGGGATCGAAGTTGAACCGGAGTCCGTTTAGGCGGAACTGGGTGCTGGTGACAGCAGTGCCGCCGTCGGCCAACCACAGCGGATCGGAGCTTGGCGCACTCATCGATTCGAGTTCGCGCATCCGCGGATCGGGGCGTTCGACGATCGCAGCAGGGTTGAGTTCGTCGCGCAGAACGCGGACGCAAACGTCGCGCACCGCGGCCGAATCGAGCCCCTTCGCGAGGATCTGAAGGATGATGAGATCGCCATATTTGTCCACCACCAGGCCGGGCAGTTCGTCGGCTTCACTGAAGCAAAGGCGGCACGCATCGGTCTCAAGATCCAGCAGCGACCTGCGCCGGGCAATGGAGGTCCGCAGACGTGCCTCGAGCAGTTTCAGCCAGTCTTCTTGAGTGACTGCATTCCGCGACACAAGACGCAGCGCTATCTGAGACGTGGCACTGTACAGCGCTGTTCCGAGGAGCAGTCCGCGGCTGTCGGCTACCGGCAGTAAGGCGGGAGCGTCGCCAGTGCCCGTTTGAATTGACTCAATGTCGGTGGCGTAGACCCATAGATGGCCTGCCCGCAATCGGTCGGCCGCGCGGCGGTTGATGCGCGCGCCGGGAGCAGAAGAGTGGCTGGCGAATGGTTGAGGGGCCGTGGAGGCGTTTGGCTGTATGCGCGATTTCAACTTGAGAAAAGGCTTTTTTGAGGTCGAGGTACCTATGCGAGGGGCTGACTTTTGCCGGGTGTCCTGGTGTGCGGGCCTGTCGTTCCCGCTCGGTTCGTTCCTTGATATCGGGTGACCTGCGCTCTCGCGGCGGGGGCTGCTCTCGTTTCCATTTTTATAGGGAAGAGAAGGTTTCTGAGTGCTTTGATCAAAAGACGCCTTGGGTTTTTGGGCCGTGTGCGTCTTTTGATGCGATGCAGATACAGGCTTGCTCGGCTTGGTCATTAGCTCTCTCGGACTTGCTTAGCCAGCCGGAAGCGAATGCGCTGCCGGCGGTTATTTTGCCTGGATTGTTTCCAGGTAGCGGCTCAGATTGCTAATTCTGAGACTCTTGTCCTGGGGATTCGTAGGGCTCATTTTACCAAGGATCGGACCCCATACTGGCATATCCGCTGATCCGTGGGATGGCACGTCAGTGCCGAATTGCAATACGGCAACTATATGCGTGTCGGGATATTTCCCGTGGTTCTTCTTGATCAGGCCCGTTAGATCAGTTGGTTGCGTCCTCAAGGAGGATGCGGCTGGACCGTGACCGCGTCCGTCCACGCCGTGACAAGGCGCGCAATAGCTGGTGAACATCTGTTGACCGCTGGTTGCTGCGGTCCTGTTGACTGGAATGATCACCTTGGAAGTGGATTGATCAACAGCATAACTCATCGTAACTGTAAAGCACCCGACCATGGCAGTAAGTAAGAGGCGTTTCAACATAAGTTCCTCGGTTCTGGACCTCTAGTCCGAAGCAAACACTACTCCTCGGTAAGGGTGGGTCGGCTGTGACGGTCAACACACGCGAGATAGCTTTACGAAGCGGTCATTTATCTCCGAAAGGCCTAATAATCAAAGGTTTTCGGCCACTTTTATAGCTATGTGTTTTGGAGATGGCACGGGCGAGCGAGAGCCTGAAAAATCCCAAATCTAGAGTCATGTTTCTTACCTGATAAGTCATACATGATAGATGAATCTATTTAGTAACTTTAGTGGAGTTTCTATCTTCAGCGGCGAGACCTTTGGAAGAGTTGATTTGGAGTTTTAGACTTATCGATCAAATTATGTCTAGCGTTCGTTGAAGATACAAGAATTAATGCATAGATTTTTCAAAGTTATACAATGATAGGGATCCTTGATTCTTCATCGCGCGGGTTGCGATTCGCCAAAAAAATACTTCGGATCCGCAGGTCGACAAATTCGCCCAGTTCAATTTGCACCCTCACGGCTGCACGGGGTAAGGTGTCGGACATTGGCCCTGTTCCTCGATTCAACGCCATTCTCCGAAGTCTCATATCCCACCAATTCACGCGCTCTAATCACCTCCAGCCTATAATGAAGCATGGCGACCGTCCGGCAGCCTATACCGGAAGATGTCTCGAGCGCCACCCCAGACGCTCGCGGCGAGCCTGTGCTTGCGCGCCAAGACACTGTTCAAGAACTCATTGACGAGCGCTTTGAAGTGCTGCTCAGGCACGTTCAAGCCAACCGCCCAACTGAAGACGTCAGCCTCATCCGTAAAGCCTGGGATTTTTGCGTGCAGCACCATAAGGGGCAGATGCGGGCCTCGGGCGAACCCTACATTATCCACCCCCTCGAGGTCGCCGAAGTGCTGGCGGAGATGAAGATGGATTCGACGGCCATCGCCGCCGGTCTGCTGCACGACGCCGTTGAAGACACCCCGGCCACGAGCGAGGAAATAGAAGCAGGCTTTGGCGACCAAGTAGCGCACATCGTCGAGGGCGTCACCAAGATAGACAAAATTCAATTTGCCAATCGCGAAGATCGCCAGGCCGAAAACGTGCGCAAGATGCTTTTGGCCATGGTCACCGATGTGCGCGTCGTTCTGATCAAGCTGGCCGACCGGTTGCACAACATGCGCACTCTCGAGCATCTGCAGCCTGACCGGCAGGAGGCGATCGCACGCGAGACCCTCGATATCTACGCGCCTCTGGCCCACAGGCTGGGCATGGGCAAGGTGCGCGGCGAGCTTGAAGATCTGGCCTTCCGCTACACCGACCCGGTGAGCTTCGAGCAAGTCGCGGCTGCGGTTGAATCCCGACGCATAGAGGGCGAACAGTTTTTGCGCGGCGTCGAGGACACGCTGGTCGATCAGTTGCGCGAAAACAACATCGCGGCGCGCGTCGAGTGGCGCATCAAGCGCTACTACTCCATCTACCAGAAGCTACAGCGGTCGAAGATCACATTCGATCAGGTTTACGACCTGCTGGCGATCCGCGTGGTCACGGCGGACGTGGCCGCCTGTTATGCCGTTTTTGGGTTGATCCACACGCTGTGGCGACCAGTGCCCGGACGCATCAAGGACTTTATCGCCATCCCCCGCGCCAACCGCTATCAGTCGCTGCACACCACGGTTATAGGTGAGGGCGGGCATCAGTTCGAAGTGCAGATTCGCACCGAAGACATGCACCGCATCGCCGAGGAAGGCATCGCCGCGCATTGGAAATACAAGGCCGGGGACGGCGCTGTAACTGCGCGCGACGAGGAGCGGCTCAATTGGATTCGCCAGCTGGTGGAGTGGCAGAAGGAGATGACCGACCCCAACGAATTCCTCTCCAGCCTGAAGATGGATCTCTATCCCGATGAGGTCTACACCTTCACGCCCAAGGGGAAGGTCGTCGTGGTGCCGTCGGATGCAACGCCGGTCGACTTCGCGTATACGATCCACACCGAGGTAGGCCACACGTGTGTTGGCGCAAAGGTGAACGGGCGCATGGTTCCGCTGCGCACCAAGCTGCGCACCGGAGACATCGTCGAGATCGTCACGCAAAAGGACCACAAGCCGAGCCGTGACTGGCTTACGTTCGTCAAGAGTCCGCGTGCGCGCAACAAAATCAAGCACTGGCTCAATGAAGACCAGCGCCGCCGTGCGGTTGAGATTGGGCGCAAGCTGCTGGAGCGCGAGGCGCGAAAGTTCAAAGTGCCGATGAGCCAAATCGATGGCCAGGACCTGAGCCGGATCGCTAACGAATACGGGGTAGCAACCGCTGTCGATCTTCTGGCCCTGCTGGGACAGGGTAAGCACTCCGCGCACCAGGTGCTGAATAAACTTTCGCCCGGTTATGCTAACCAGGGCGAGGACGCGGCTACACCCGAGAACAAGTCGCCGGGCACAGTTGAGTCAGCTATGTCGGACGCGGTGCGCAAGCTGCACCTCACTGGCTCTGACTCGCTACAGGTAGAGGGCCAGAACGATCTGCTGGTGTATCGCGCGCGCTGTTGCAATCCCATTCGTGGCGAAGAAATTGTGGGCTATGTGACAAGAGGCAAGGGGGTCGCGGTGCATGCACGTAGTTGTTCAAACGTACAGAATCTCTTGTATGAGAGCGATCGGCGCATCGCAGTGGAGTGGTCGCGAGTGGGCGACGAAACTGCTGGCCGACCGCAGCGCTATCCAGTTAAGATCACTGTATTCTGCGATGACCGCACCGGCATGTTGAAGGAGCTGACAGCGGTGATTTCCGACGACAACACCAACATTCGCGGCGTAGACATCAAGCGGGAAGACACCGGAGAGGCAGTCGTCGAATTCGTCGTCGAAGCCGAAGATTTGCGCCACCTCAATCGCATGGTGCTGGGTATTCGCCGCGTCAGCGGAGTGCGCGCCGTGCAGCGAACTCAGAAGCTCTAAAGTATCGAGCCGGCAGCCACCCGGTCTTCACCTACTGCTTAGCATCGCCCTCATGCATCCGTCAGTCTAGTTCTAACCAGAAGACGAAGTGGTCTATGTTGGTCAGTTTTATCGGGGTGAGCAATGCGACTCTACTTGAGAGAGCAAAAATTTGCGACTCCAGTGAGAGTTGTGCAAAGGCTTGCTGAGGCACGAGCTGATAAAGCACGTAGGCCGTCGTTCCAGGAGGTTGTGCTATGCGTGAAAAACACTTCAACATCGAACGTTATCTCTCCACCGACGGCGACGGACGAACCATTATTAGAAATAAGGCGCGGCAGACCTTTTTTTCTCAAGGCGGTGATGCCGATTCTTTGTTCTACTTGCAGCATGGGCGGGCGAAACTAACAGTGGTTTCAAAAAGAGGAAAAGAGGCCACGGTGACCCTGCTGGTTCCGGGTGACTTCTTTGGCGAAGAGGCGATCTCGGGCGAAGGCACAGAACGGTCTTCTACTGCATCCGCCGTGACGTCGTGTATCGTGCTGAAGATCACCAGAGCGCAAATGATCCATGTGCTTCATGTTGAAAATGCTTTCTCCGATTTTTTCATGCAATACGTTCTCCGTCGTGCCATTCGAACGCAGGCGGACCTTGTCGATCAGCTCTTCAATTCGAGCGAGAGGCGGTTGGCGCGCGCGTTGTTGTTGATGGCAGACTTGGGAAAGCCAGGAGAGCCGGAGATGATGCTTCCCCATGTGACGCAAGAAACTCTTGCCGAAATGATCGGCACTACGCGATCACGGGTCAGCTTTTTCATGAATCGGTTTAGGAAGCTTGGCTATGTCGAATACAAGGGCCATATACGGGTTCATAAGACACTGCTAAACATTGTGTTGAGAGATCAATTGCCTGAGGAGAACGCGTCGCGGCCGAAGCTGCTCGACCCTCCTCGCGGCGTTACGCGCAAAGCAGAGACAGCAAAGGCCGTCTAAGTGACAGCAAATGCCGTCTAAGTTCTACAAGCTCAATCGATACACCAAGGCGCTCAGTTAGGACCACAAACGCGTCTAGACGAAGCGCGGCGCAGAGAGATGCGTTGAGGATAGTTCACCGCTGGCGAGCCTCGTCAACGTCAGAACGGTTATGTCATCGTCCTGGCCAAAACTGACGGCAGCATCGGTCGCCCGCGCCGCATCGGGATGCGTTCTGAAAAGCGCATCGAGGCGATCGAAGCTGAAGATTTCGCCGTTGGCGCTGCGGGCTTCGAGCAGGCCGTCTGTATAGAGCGCGAAATGGTCTCCTTCGCGCAGATCGATCGGCGTTTCCTCGTAGGTTGCAGAGAGCACGATGCCCAGCGGCAACGCGCCGGGCAGCACCAGTTCCTGCTTGTTGAGGAAGGGCGAGGGATGGCCGGCGCTGGCCATCACACAATGTCCATCGCTGCCGACACGCATCGCGAGGCAAGTGGCGAACCCACCCTGCAACCGGCCGCAAAGGCGCAGATTCAATTCAGATAAGATTTCAGCCGGGTGAGGCGAGAACCGCGCCAGCGTGCGGACTGCTCCCACGATGAGCGAAACGGTCATGGCGGCGCGCAATCCTTTACCGCTTACGTCGCCTAACAGGATGAGTGTTGAGCCCTCAAACTTACCCTCAAGCGGGATGATTTGAAAGAAGTCTCCGCCAACCTCCTGCGCAGGCCGGTAGGCACTGGTCATTGCAAATCCCGGCAGAGAGGGCAGTGTCTCGGGGATGAGCACCTGCTGCAATTCGCGTGCGCTTTGAAATTCCTGTTCAAGCTCGTTTTGGCGCCGTGCCGAGTCACGCATGGAGTGGTACGCGGCATAAATGATTGCGAGCAGCAGCAAGGTGTTGGCGATGATCTGTGCATTGAAGACATTTCCGTTGATCGTGAAGAGCGGCGCTCCGATTTTGTCAGCCAGCGTCCAATGGGTGTACCGGCTGCCTTGCTGAACGGCGATGCGCACTGCGGAGATCATCTCGGCGAGAAACGCGGCGATGGCTACCAGCCAGCGCGATGAGTCGAGCCGCTTGCGCAGCGCCAGAGCGACCAGCAGCAGGGGGTAAATCTCAGCAAGCGTAAAGACCATGGTCAAGGCGGCATCTGCGAGTTGCACCCAGGTCGCAATTAGGGGATTGGTCCAATCCAGCATCGTGAGCGCACCGTCAAGCGACGCTGCGATGATGCTGATCACCGCCAGCAACCTTGTGGCGTAGGACAGGAGCGGATTGTCGTCGAGCTTGAGCAAATAAAGCAACAAAAACCACAGCCCGATGTCCTGCAAACTCAGCACTGGCTGTAGCAAGCCCAAAGCCAGGTCGTAAGACCAGGGCAAGCGCAATCCCACCAGAACCTGTGTGGCGACCGGCGCGAACGAGAACACCGCCATCCAAAGCAGCATGGGTTTGTGACGATCGCGCAGCCATGCAAGCAGGCTGAGCAGCATGACCAGCGAGTACAACGACTGCAGACCGAATCCATATTGCCGGCTGCGCAGCCAGGCATAGTCCAACTCGGCTTTCAACGCGGCGATGGCGGTGGGGCTACCGACGACAGGGGCGAAATAGAGGCCGCCAAGCTGGTCTGAATCAAAGGAGTTCAGAGGCGCTTTCCATACCCTGATCGCAAGCACGCCGTCCCGCACCGGTCCCAGCCCGAAGGTCTGAGCAGGCTGAGAAAAATAGGAGAACGGATGCGGCGGCAGAGAGCCGTTTTGCCCGACGAGGGTGCCATTCCAATAAATCTCGTAGGCATCCTCAATGCGGCGAATCAGCATGGCGAAATCGGGTGCCGCTCCCGGTGCCGGCGCTAGGTGAACATGCTTGCGATACCAGGCAAAGCCGGTATACGCCGGATGTGCCTGCGCACCCCAGCTCTTATCCGGGCTTATCTGTTCCCATCCCACATTTCGTGCATCATCGCCGGTCTCCGGGGACGACCAGGCGGGATTGTCACCGAGGTGAAATTGCCACGGACCGGAAAGGCTTTCAGTGCCTTTCCCGAGGTCATCGATCGAAAGCACCGGAGCAGTCGACTGCGCACCAGCCTGTGACAGCAAGGCAACATAGACAAAAAACAACAGCGCCGCGACGTGCGGAAAGCGACGGGGAAGTCGAACCATATGAAGAGCATACTCCCGACATTTTCCGGGCGGGAAGTAAAATTTGTCTTCACTCCTGAATGCGTTCAGCCATACATTGCATTGGCCTCAACGTGGTTGGGTCGCCAAATAGAATGAATTTCAGATGATTCAGATCCCCGGCCTCCCCTCTTACATGGATTGGCATTGGCTTTGGCTGACCCTGGCCGCGTTTTTGGCTGGGGTGCTCAACGCCGTGGCTGGGGGAGGATCGTTCCTGCTTTTTCCGGCGATGCTGGGCATGAAGATGCTGCCTATCCAAGCCAATGCCACAAATACCGTGGCCCTTTGGCCGGGACAGTTGACATCGATCGCCGCCTATCGCAGCGACATTCGCAAGAACCTTCGCGTGGCGCTGCCCATGGCCCTGGCCGGCTTGATTGGCGGAACCGGCGGAGCCGTCGTACTGCTGCATACGCCGCAGAGGACGTTCCTGCACCTGGTGCCGTGGCTGCTGCTTGTGGCCGCGTCAATCTTTGCGGCCACTGGACCAGTGGCACGGTGGCTTGATCGGCGAAGAATCAGGCTGATTGTCGACGAGCGCGGACCGAGTGCTGACCAGACACACGCACCGCGACGCCTACCGGTATTCCTTTGCACCATTATGGTCTGTTTTTACATTGGCTACTTTGGCGCGGGTGCAGGATTTCTGATCATCACGCTACTCTCGCTGTTGGGCTATCAAGACCTGCATGAAATCAATGCGCTCAAGGTGGTTTCAACTTCAATGGCTAACGGAATGGCCTTCATCCTCTTTGTCTTCAACGGTCAGGTGGTGTGGCGCTATTGTCTGCTTGCTATGTTCACTTGCGCCATCGGAGGCTACACATCGGCCAGCATGGCTAAAAGTATTCCCCAACCCATGCTGCGCGGATTGGTCGTAGCCATTGGGCTTGGCATGGCAGCCTGGTTCTTTGTGAAAAATCTGTAAGAGAGCGTCCAAGCGAACAAGTGAAACAAGAACTAAAATAGGGTTATGAGCCACGAAGGCATCCGCTTCATGTCGAAAGATCAGGAGGTTCGCGAGACGGCGGCCAACCGTCCGCTGCCGCGCATTGCGATCACGCCAGAGAAGGTGCGCGTTCTGCTGACCGAGGGTAAAGGTCTCGAAATCGATTGGGTCGACGGCCATAGGAGCGCGTGGAGCTTCGCATGGCTGCGCGAAGCCTGCCCTTGCGCCACCTGCGTCGACCAGCGTGCTGGTGAAAACCGCAAAGCAGGCCAGCCCAAGCCAAAACCGGCAGCAGTGCTGCCCATGTTTACCGCCCCGGCGCGGCCTAAAAGTGCACATGCGGTCGGCCGCTACGCGCTCCAGTTCAACTGGCAAGACGGGCACTCGGGTGGCATCTACTCGTGGGATTATCTGCGCCGTAGCTGTCAGTGCACAGAATGCACCTTTGAGAACGCAGAGGCCAGCGGTACCCCCAACTAGTTGAGGGAATGCGCCCACGGCTTCGGCGAAAAGCCACGCGTTACGTGCGGCTTGAGGTGTGTCGATGTTTTTGTAAGAGGCCGCCTGGGTGCGTGGTAGAGTTTTACGTCAGGGGGCGCGTGTGACTCTGAAGGATTTCCTGCACAAGCAGTTCATCGACGTCATTCAATGGAACGAACCGGATGACGGAATGATTGCCTACCGGTATCCCATGCAGGACATGGAGATTCAGAATGGCGGGCAGCTTACCGTTCGCGAATCGCAAGTGGCTGTGTTCGTCAACGAAGGCAAAGTCGCAGACGTTTTCGGCCCCGGCCTGCACACACTGACCACCCGTAATCTGCCCGTACTCACTGACCTGTTGAACTGGGACAAGGCCTTCGAGTCGCCGTTCAAGTCGGACGTGTACTTCTTTTCGACGCGGCTGCAGATCGATCAGAAGTGGGGCACCGCCACGCCTATCACCATCCGCGACAAGGAATTCGGCGCCGTGCGACTGCGCGGTTACGGCATCTACTCCTATCGCATCGCCGATCCTCGCACCTTTTTTACCCAGGTCAGCGGCACGCGCCAGGCCTTTTACGCCTCCGAACTTGATGGGCAATTGCATGACACCATCGTGGCGCGCATGACCAACATCTTCGCCAACTCAGATATTTCGTATCTCGACATGGCCGCTAACCAGGCCGCGCTCGGCGCAAAAATTGCCGAAGAAATGAAGCCCACCTTCGTCACGCTGGGTTTGGAACTGACGCAGTTTGTGGTGGGGAGCATTTCAATGCCCGATGACTTGCAGGAGATCATCGATCAGCGCATCGGCGTGGGCATGGCAGGCGACCTGGGCCGGTACACGCAATTTGAAACCGCCCAGGCACTTGAGCTGGCAGCCGCCAACACCGGTGGAACTGCCGGCATGGGCGTAGGCATGGGCGCTGGTGTGGCCATGGCGCAAGCGATGATGACACCGCCCAAGCCCGCGGCTGCTCTCGCCGGTCCTGAAACTGCAGTTTCAACAGCAGCGGGGACAAAGTTCTGCATCGAGTGTGGAAAGCAAGTGCCGGCGGTTGCGAAATTCTGCCCGGAGTGCGGCAAGGCGCAATGAACTGCCCATCCTGCGGAGCCCCGATGCAGCTGGCAGCGGGCAGCGATTACCTCACCTGCGCGTTCTGCAAGAGCGTGCATCTGGTCGATGCCGATGATGAAGGCGTGCGTAGCATCGATGAAGCTGCGCAGTCGTGCCCTATCTGCGCTGTCCTACTGTGGAATGCGACGTTGAGCGGCGTGCGGCTTCGCTCCTGCAAGAAGTGCAAGGGCATGCTCATCGCGATGGAAGTGTTTCCCGATCTGCTTGAGCAGCTGCGCGCTAAACAAACTGCGGTGGCAATGCCGGTATTGGGCGATCCATCTGAACTGCGCCGCAAGATCAACTGCCCCAATTGCCATCGACCGATGGACACGCACTTTTATTTCGGTGGCGGAAGGGTAGTTATCGACGGCTGCGATGGGTGTTGTCTCAACTGGCTCGATCACGGCGAACTGATGCGAATTGTGCGCGCGCCCGATTACAGCCAGCCGGACATAGCTAATCCCGTCGAGGGGCCGGGGAACTGACCTCTCATTTACGCATCCAAATCCCGGGTGTCTGGCGAACTACCATACCGCTCATCAAAGGTGCCCCTTTTCAAGGGGCCGAACCCTTGTTTGAGATGTACTTTGCGTTAGGTTTGGTGTGATAGTGTGACATAAAAATTCATCATCGACGCCCGTAGAGCCCCGCTCGGAATTCCCTTGACAGTGGCGGGCTGCTTTTATTCAATGGATGTAGGTTTGTTGTGATCTTTTTGAGGCCTCTGATCTGGGAGTCCTTCAGTGTTGTGTCCTTTAGTCTCCATTGCAATGTCTCTTGTGCTGGCTGTTACGCTTTTCCCGCAGCCGTTGCAGGCGGTGGGCATCTCCTTCGCTGCAGCCATCCCCGTCGAGGCGGGCAATCCCACCACGAATACCATCGGACCGCTGCCTCACGGCGAAGGAGCGCGTCGCATGGGGCGCGAACTGCGAGCGATATTCCAAGCTAACGACTGGAAAACCGATCCCAACAAGCCGACTCAGCGCAGCACCTATTTTCAGGTTCTCTTATCGCGGCAGCTTTCCATCAATGACGAGATCACCGTCCGCATGGAACTTGCCAATGAGCAACTACGTGCCGGCTTCAGCGAACGATCCGTCGAAACGATGGAGACCCTGGTCGAGCACATTCAGCCAAAGATTCAGGGGATCCCTGTTCAAAGCCAGTTCGAGATTCACAAGCTACTCGCGCTGTCTTATTTGCGCATGGGCGAGCAACAAAACTGCATTGGCATGCACAACGCACTCTCATGCAACTACCCCCTGCGCGGAGGCGGTCTACATAAAAACACCCGAGGCGCTGAGGGCGCGATTCGCGAATACACCAAGGCGCTGCAGCTCGACCCCACCAGCGAAATCTGCCGCTGGCTGCTCAACATCGCTTATATGCAGCTAAACCGGTCTCCGCAGGATGTTCCGAAGCAATGGTTGGCGCCTCCAGAGGTTTTTGCATCGGAATACGACATTGGCTTCTTCCCGGATGTGGCGGGCCTTGCCGGCGTCGATATTTTCGAGCGCTCTGGCGGTGTGCTCGTCGAGGACTTCGACGGAGACGGACTGCTCGACATCCTGTTTTCCTCTTCTGGTCCTCTCGACCCGATGCACTTCTTTCACAACAATGGAGACGGGACATTTGAGGACCGCACCGCTCAGGCCGGCCTGTCCGAAGAGATTGGCGGCTTGAACATGGTCCTTACCGACTACAACAACGATGGCCATCCTGACGTTCTCGTTTTGCGTGGCGGCTGGTGGGGCAAGTTTGGCGAGTATCCTTTGTCGCTGCTTCGCAATAACGGCGATGGGACCTTCGACGATGTTACGGAAGAGGCCGGGCTCAATGTGAAAGGCCCGGGCCAGACCGCGGCATGGGCCGACTACGACGGGGACGGCTGGCTAGATTTGTTCATCGGTCACGAATCAAAGCCGGGAGAAGAGCATCCGTCCCAGCTCTTCCATAACAATCACGACGGTAGTTTTACCGAGATCAAGGCGCCTGGAGGGCCGAGCACCGCAATGTCAGGACTGCTCGGTTCCAATCTAGGCTTTGTGAAAGGCGTTGCCTGGGGCGACTACAACAACGATGGCCGTCCGGCTTTGTATGTTTCTACGATGTTTGGCACCAGCTACCTTTTCCGCAATGACGGCCCAGCCGATCCGAAGCACCCGGATGCCCGGCAGTGGAAATTCACCGATGTGACAGAGCAATCCGGGGTGGGCGGTAAGCGTTACACCTTCCCAACCTGGTTTTTTGACTACGACAATGATGGCTGGCTCGACATCTTTGCCGGAGGCTACGCAACCACTTCGATGGAAGACGTCGGTGCGTTCGCGATGGGCAAACCGCATCACGCGTCCCGCTCGATTCTGTTTCGCAACAATCATGACGGCACATTCGCTGAGGTGCCGCATGGCGCTGGACTTGACCGCGCAATCCTGGTGATGGGAGGCAACTTCGGCGATCTCGACAACGACGGCTGGTTGGATGTGTATACGGGCCTCGGCGAACCGTCGTACGAAGCGCTGTTGCCCAAACGCATGTTTCGCAACGACCACGGGCGGCACTTCCAGGATGTTTCGGTTTCCGGCGGCTTCGGAAACCTCCAAAAGGGGCACGCCATCGCCTTCGCCGACATCGAAAACAATGGGAACGAAGATGTGGTTGAGGAGTTGGGCGGAGCGTACCCAGGGGACGGCTTCCACGCCGCCCTCTACCGCAACCCGGGCCACCAAAACCACTGGATCACACTGATTCTCGAAGGAGTAAAAAGCAATCGTGCGGCATATGGTGCTCGCATCAGGGTCACAGTGGACGACCGCACCGGGAAGCAAAACATATATCGCGCTGTCGGGTCCGTTTCAAGCTTCGGCGGAAGCCCAATGCGCCAGCACATCGGGATCGGCACAGCCAACGTCGTGCGTGAAATTGAGATCTGGTGGCCAGTCTCGGGGATTCACCAGCACTTCCAAAACATCAAGGCGGACCAGACCTATCGAATCAAGGAAGACTCGAATAAAGTGGAGCAGATCGAGTTGAAAACCTTTGAGATTGGAAAGACCAAAATCGCCATACCAATGCACGATCATCATCATTGATGAAATTGATTTCGAGCTTAGCCACTATCCCATCGCTATACGGGCGTATACACGGAGTGGCAAAACAGACAGTCGTGAGTTTCGACCAGGAGGGGACTTAACATGACGCCGTTGAGGTGGTTTGCAACGATTGCATTGGTGCTGGCGCTGGCCTTGCGTCTTGCGAGTCGATACGTTTCTTTTGGATGGGCATATTCCGTAGCACCGGGGGTGCATCGGGGCGTGTCGATCAGCGATCCGCTGTTCTGGGACCTGCTCTTTTTGGGCACAATCCTGATGGCTGCGAGTTTCTTCCGGCACGCTCACTAGTGAAGGTTGAGGACCCTTCGCACTGTACTTTGAAGCACTAAGTACCGGTACATGCGTTACTTTGTGGACCTGAGACATCCGTTACAACCCCTTGTGGTGGCGATGGTTCGAGTTCACGAAGCATGAGAGACATATACCCATTGGTGCTGGACAAACCGATATGCCGCCATCCATTACGATCTGCCCCACTCGCCGCGAGACGCTCGTCGGTATTCGTCGCTTGTCCTCTAGGGCATTAGCGATTTGGCATGAACCGAAAATATTTAGGGGCTGACTGCCTAAAGGCCCGGTTGAGCGGAACTGGAATGATAACTCCGGCTCAAGATGATGATCGTTGACATTCAGACACGCCTTCAGCGAATCTTGTATTGCTGCGTAGGGCGCATCGGTAGACCGAAAAGGCAACGCCTACCTACGGTACTTGAGCACAATTGCGCCTATGCCGAACATCGAAAACCTCAAGAAGCAAGCCAAACAATACCTGCGCTGGCATCGTGATCGGTATTATCCTGTCGCGGCCCAGATCAGGTCCACGTTACCCCATTTTCGCGGGATGGGAGACGTGGAAATACTGACGTCAGGCTTCAAGCTCGCGGATGCCCAAGAGCTTGTCGCGCGACAGGAGGGCTTCGACGACTGGCAGGCGCTCATCGCAGGAGCAAATGTCATGAGAGATACACCGAAGCAGGCGACCTTACGTGCGATTCTCAATTCAATCGAGGCGCAACTCTACGTTGCGAACGTCCAGCATTCCTCTGACTTCTATACAAGCAAGCTTGGCTTCTCGGTCGCATTCGTCTATGGCAATCCGCCGTTCTACGGCCAAGTGGTGCGAGATTCTGCGAAACTCAATTTGCGGTTGGTTTGCGAGCCGATTTTCGCTGGCGACAGTCGCAAGCGCGAAGGCTTGCTTTCCGCTTCGATAACAGTTGCCACTACGAGCGAACTGAAACAACTGTTCCTGGATTACCAGGCCGCGGGAGTTCCGTTCCATCAGCTACTTAAGAGAGAGCCTTGGGGCGCGAGAACCTTTGTAGTATCAGATCCTGACGAAAACCTGATTCTCTTTGCAGGCCCGGCCGAGTAAACGGCACCGCTTACCAAATCGGGTGGCACGCCGGAGTTCTGCTTTTGGCCGGCTCACTGAGCTTGGAGTGATCGTACGCCTTTGGCCCTCTCGATGAACTACGCGTGGGGGGTGTGCTAATTTGTCCAATCGCTCAGATTCGGATCGGTATAGGAATGTCGGCTTAGTGTCCGCCGCCCAGTTCCCAGGGACGCTGCGGTGCGGGCTGTTCTTCTTCGCGCCCTCGTAGGCGATCGTATTCATAGACATCGCTGGTAGTGCCAAGCGACTCGTTATAAAGACTGGTGCCACCGGTGAGCTTGGTCAATTCTTCGCTGAATTGATGAATTGCCTGCAACTGGCTGGCTGATGCGGGCAACTCATACTGCGAAGTTTTGATGAATTTTTGGTAGCCGCGATCGAGCAGGCGGGCTACTTCGCCACGAACCAGGATGCCGGGATGTTCGGCGATGGCGACCACTGGCGCAGCTACATCCGTGCGATGGTCAGAGGCTGCAATCTTTTGATCCGCAGCGGTACGCCTTGTTACGGGAACCAGCACGGCCGCCGCGCCATACTTGCTCACCAGCACACCCGATGCGACGCCGGCGTAGGACGTGACATCGAACGAGTGCACACGAAGCGCGTCGAGTATCTGTTCAAAGCTCGGATTACGAGACTTTCGGGCCATGTTTGCTTCCCAGTCTGCGAATATTAAATCAGGGGCCTGCGCATACCCTATCTCCAATCTCGCACACGGGGAGCACCGGCCGCAATTTTATATGCCAACAAGTCCTTCATTTATACCGCCCATCACGACGCTTCCTGAGCGCATCGGCAACACCCCGCTTGTACGTCTAGACCACGTTGTCCGCGACTTGAAAGGCATCACACTGCTGGGTAAAGCGGAGTGGGCCAATCCCGGGGGCAGCGTCAAAGATCGCGCTGCAGCATCGATGGTGCGCGATGCGCGGGCACGCGGACTGCTGACGCCGGGCAAGACGCTGCTCGACGCAACCAGTGGCAACACTGGCATTGCTTTGGCCATGCTGGGCGCGGCCCTGGGGTTCCCGGTGCATCTCGCCATGCCATCGAGTGTGAATGTTGAACGGAAGCGGATTTTGCGTGCCTACGGAGCGCATATTGATTGGACAGATCCCGATCAGGGCTCCGATGGAGCGATTCGCCGTGCGCGCGAGTTGGCGGGCAATGATCCGCAGCGGTTCTGTTACGTAGACCAGTATTCCAACGACGCAAACTGGCTGGCGCACTATCACACCACCGGCCCGGAGATCATTGCGCAGACCGGCGGCCACTTTACACACTTTATTGCGGGGCTCGGAACCAGCGGCACATTTATGGGCACCACGCGCAGACTCAAGGAACACAACCCCACGGTGCAGGCGATTGCCATGCAGCCCGATTCGCCCTTTCATGGGCTTGAGGGTTTGAAGCATATGGGGACGTCAATCGTGCCGGCTATTTACAATCCGCATCTTGCCGACCGGGAAATCGAAGTTGAAACCGAAGCCGCTTACGCAATGGTCAAGCGGTTGGCGCGCGAAGAGGGCATGCTGGTTGGCATTTCAGCAGCCGCAGCCGTCGATGCCTGCGTGAGAATTGCAAAGGAAGAAGCTGCAGCGGGCCGCACCGCGGTAATTGTTACGGTGTTGTGTGATGCCGCCGATCACTATTTGAGCGAGCGATTCTGGGAGCAGGCGTGAGCGTTCTCACCATGCCGCGAGCGGTCTACGAAAGCATACGCGCGCATGGCAAAGAGACCTATCCATACGAATGTTGCGGTGCCCTGGTCGGCCGGCACACTGTCGCAGGGTGGCTCGTCGAGTCCGCAGTGCGTGCGGGCAATATGCGCACCGACTCGGCGCACAATCGCTATCAAATCGCACCAATTGAGTTAGTCAGGATTGAGCGCGAGGCGCGTAAGCAGGGCTTGGGCATTGCCGGCTTCTACCATTCGCACCCCGATCACCCGGCGCAGTGGTCATCGACCGACCTGGCCGAGGCGCACTGGCTGGGCTGCTGCTACGTCATTACCGAGGTAGCGCAGGGGCAGGCCGCGGCGACCAATGCTTTTCTACTCGCAGGGGCGAGCGAAGAAGATAAGCGATTCGAAGTCGAGAATATAGAAATTCAAAATTAGCTTTGTATCTAATAATTCGCAAAAAATTAGATCGACGCTTTTAAAGTCAGAATGAAACTATTTACTTGTGTGGTATTCGAAGATAGTATTCGGCTTGGTTTAGAGCACGCGCGTTCTCCTTTCCCCCATCGCGAGCGATCTCTGAGCACGTCAAGGAGGTTATCCATCATGAATCAAGTCAATCGTCCCATGCTGATGGGACTGTCTCTGCTTCTTGCCTGCAGTTCGTTTGCGGCCGCGCAAGATGCAGCACCCTCCGCTTCGATCCCGCAGGTCTTGCAGATCACGCGGGAATACTTGAAACCCTACAAAGCCGGGCAGGCGCATGACAAAACTGAAAGTGCGTTTATTGCATCCATGGCCAAGGCCAAGTTCCCCGCGTACTACGTCGGGTTGAATTCACTCTCAGGCAAGTCGCGTGCCCTATATCTCACCCAGTACCCGTCATTCGCGGAATGGGAAAAGGACAACAAGATCATTGAAAAAGATACGACTCTTGGCTCGGAAATCGAGCACAACGGTCTAGCCGATGGCGAATTGCTCGAATCGCTGGACTCGGTGGTTTACACTTACGATCCCGAGTTGAGTTTCCGTCCACGCGCAGACCTGTCGCACGCCCATTTCATGGAGATCATCGTTTTCAACGTGAAAGCCGGACATCGTAAGGCTTGGTACGACTTGGCCAAAATGGTCAAAGACGCGAATGAAAAGGGCGGGACCTCGTCGCACTGGGCTATGTTTGAAATCGCCTACGGCGCACCGACTGACACATACATTGCGCTGACTTCTCGCAATTCCATGACTGAAATAGACACTGAGTTCGCGGAAAGCAAGAAGTTTATGGAGGGCATGGGTGGCGAAGAAGGCATGAAGAAATTCGATGAACTCTATGGTGCAACAGTGGAGTCGATGCGGACTGAACTCTTCTCGATCAACCCGCGCCAGAGCTACGTGGCTGACGCATGGATGAAGGCCGACCCGGAGTTTTGGCAACCCCATGCAATGTCTGCCATGGACCAGAAGAAATCGAAGAAGTAGCTTCGCATTTCTTCGAAAAGCACTTTCACAAGCGGCTTCAGAATATCGAAGCCGCTTTGCTTTGGCAGCAACGCATCGTGCATCAGTTCACTTTCACCGTGACAGACCCCGACTCATGCGGATTAAAAGATGCGCTTTCCCAAGAAGAAGCAGTATGGTGGCCGTGCCGCGCACCAGGGCAGCCGTGGCAAGCGTAGCTTTGCCGCCTGATAGTATGCTATTCCGATGGTGTTCGGCACGCCTTTAAAATGGGCCGATGCCCTTGCGCACGCCGACCGGCAACCTAACATTTTCCGCCGTCGTGCCTCTTCAGCTCTGGTGACCGGTACAAGGAATGACAATAAGAATACTCATATCCAAATCGATTTCCTTCATCCAATTGACCTCGTCGATCATCTGAAAGAATGCTGGCGAGGAGCCGGACGCATGACCATTTTTATCCCCACACCGCTGCGGATCTTCGCGAACGGACTCGACACTGTAGAAGTGAAAGCAACCACCGTTGACGGTGCTCTCAGCGAACTGACGCAAGCGCATCCCCAGTTGCGCCGGCATCTCTTCACCAGCGAAGGCACTGTGCGCGCGTTTGTTAACCTTTATCTGAACGACGAGGACGTGCGCTATTTGCCGGCCCGCGAGGCCACGCCTGTCAGTGCTACCGATACATTAACGATCATCCCCTCGATCGCCGGCGGGTGCTCGCTAAAGGGGTAAGAGTCCAGTTCAAGTCTTCAGCGGTAGTTACCGAGACGATGCGAAGATCACGCAGAGGATTGAAACCATGTTAAGCAGGGCGTTTTGCTTCGTAACGCTTGCCATACTTACCGCCAGCGTGCCCGCGGACCCCCAAACATCGACACACGCTTCTGCACGGGGGATCCGCTTCGACGATCCCACTTATGGTGTCAGCTTTCAATATCCATCTCACTGGGCTTCACTAACAAATTCCCCGTTCGTGTTCAAGCTTACGGTCAACGATGCGAACTCCAAGGAGCATCCGCGCGCCATAATTTTTAAGAAGACCCTTGCCGGGGTCGAGGGATGGCCGAAGACAAATTTCGCCGGCGTCGAGTTTGCATACGACGTACATCGAGTCGATTCGCCTGATGCTTGCCGGGCGCTCGCCACCAAACCCACGCGTCAGAATACGGTCGATCAAGTCACGGTCGGCGGGATTCGCTATTGGCACACCAAGACGGGAAATGGCGGAATGCGCCAGACGCTTGACGAGGATATCTACACCACCCTGAACGGAGCCCCGCGCGGCGGATGCGTTCGCTTCGATACGGGTATTTACTCGATTCTCATGGCCGGCGGGCGGCCGACTCGCGCACCCAACTCTCCTGAGGGCGATCTCATTCGCGAAAGCCTGTGGAACATACTCGCCTCGGTTCATATATCCTCAGCGACCCGATAAACTGATATTGACCGGAGAACTCGACCCATGGCCGTCCTGACTGAACGAATTCCGCTACCCGAACTGACCACCGACGACCTCTCGCGCTACTCGCGCCACCTGATTCTGCCCGAGGTGGGCATGGAAGGCCAGCGCAAGCTCAAGGCCGCTCGGGTGCTCTGCGTGGGCACGGGCGGGCTAGGTTCGCCACTCGCTCTTTACCTTGCGGCTGCGGGCATCGGCACCCTGGGACTGGTGGACTTCGATGTGGTCGACGCCAGTAATTTGCAGCGCCAGATCATTCACTCCACCAAAGACATCGGCCGCAAGAAGCTTGACTCGGCAGAGGAAAAGCTGCTCGCTCTGAATCCGTCTCTCAACGTCGTCAAGCACGATACGATGCTGTCGAGCGCCAATGCTCTCGAGATTCTCAAAGACTACGACGTCGTGGCTGATGGCACCGACAACTTTCCTACGCGCTACCTGATCAACGATGCATGCGTGCTGCTGGGCAAGCCAAATGCGTACGGATCGATCTTCCGCTTCGAGGGCCAGGCCAGCGTTTTCGCGACTAAAGAGGGCCCGTGCTATCGCTGTCTTTATCCCGAGCCGCCACCGCCAGGCCTCGTGCCCAGCTGCGCTGAGGGCGGGGTGCTGGGCATCCTGCCGGGCCTCGTGGGCGTGATTCAAGCCACTGAAGTCATCAAGCTCATCCTGGGCAAAGGTGCTCCGCTGATCGGGCGTCTGCTGCTGGTCGACGCGCTCAACATGCGCTTCCGTGAACTTAAGTTGCGCAAAAATCCCGAGTGTCCCGTCTGCGGCGAGAATCCGACAGTGAAGGAACTGATTGACTACCAGCATTTCTGCGGCATTGTGCCGGAAAGCAAAGAGGACAAGTCCTTGAAGAATGGAATTCCGCAAATCACGGTCAAGGAACTGAAGCGGCGTATCGATGCTGGAGAAGATGTGCAGCTCATCGACGTGCGCGAGCCGTATGAATTTCAGATTGCGCAGATCGGCGGCAAGCTGATCCCACAAAATGACGTACCCAAGCGGTTGGCAGAGATAGATCGCGATCGCGAGGTGGTGGTGCATTGTCGCAGCGGCGCACGCAGCCAGAAGATTGCTGAGTTCCTCAAGCAGAGCGGATACGCAAACGTGGTCAACCTGGCGGGCGGCATTCTGGCGTGGAGCGACGAGATTGACCCCACGGTGCAGAAGTACTGAGGTCCTGTGACACATTAAATAGGGGAGCCATCCGCAACGGTACGCAAGAGATTCTGAAAGTTTCCCTCGGACCGGTGCTGAAGAAGACGAAAGCAAGCGAGGAAATTATGGTAAAAGTCAGCATTCTCTACCCCACCAGTCCCGGCAGCCATTTCGACGCGAATTATTATTTAAAAGTCCACATGCCAATGTGCGTAAGGCTTCTCGGAAACACACTCAAGGCGGCGTCGGCTGAGATCGGCTTGAGCGGCGCGACTGCAGAGCATCCAGCGCCCTTCGCAGCTATTGCCAGCTTCACCTGCGACTCGGTGCATGCCTTTAGCGAGGCATTCCTACCGCATGCTGAGCAACTGCAAGGCGACATCCCTAACTACACCGACATCGCGCCCGTGATTCAGATAAGCGAACTGAACGAATTGGCGATTAGTCGCACCTAAGTTTCCTTCCGCGGCGCTTATTGGCTAGTTGCGCACAGGAACTCGCATCCACAGTTTCTTAGAGGTTGTTCCCCATTTTGCAGACTGTACCTAGCATCGCCCTTCGCGGGCAGCACATCGTCCTTGAGCCGCTCGAAGAACATCATCTGGGTTCCATGATTAGAGCGGCGGCCGAAGACCCCACGCTCTATCAGTGGAGTCCGGTGCCGCAGGGCGCGGAAGAAGGGGCCGACTACATCGCCACTGCGCTGCGCTGGCGGAGCGCTGGCCATGCGTTGCCCTTTGCAATCATTCGCGACGGCGACGGCGCATTCGTCGGCTCGACACGCTTTTTTAACATTGAGTTCTGGGGCTGGCCAGAGGGGCACCCGCGCTACGCACGCAACCTCCCGGATGCCTGCGAAATTGGACACACCTGGCTCAGCCGGCCGGCGATCCGCTCCGCAGCCAATTCTGAATCGAAGTTTCTGCTGCTGACTCACGCCTTTGAAGTGTGGGGCGTGCTGCGCGTCTGCCTTCATACCGACGCGCGTAATTTTCGTTCGCAGAAAGCGATTGAGCGCATCGGAGGCAAACGCGAAGGCATTCTGCGCGCACATCGGCTGGCGTCGGACTTCACGCCGCGCGACTCGCTACGCTACTCCATCATCGCGTCGGAGTGGCCGGGCGTGAAGGAACGTCTGAGCCGTCTGCTTTATCACCATTGAACGGTAAGTGGGCCAAGTCAATCGGTCCGGCACGCGGCGGCTCGATGGCGACACGGCCATTCTCTTCCATCTTGCCGAAAATCATTTTTCCGCTAGCCGTCTGCAGCACGCTGGTAACCGATATCTCAATGGCCCGCCCAATCATTTTGCGCGCGTGGTCAACCACGACCATGGTGCCGTCATCGAGGTACCCTACCCCCTGGTTGTACTCCTTGCCCTCTTTTAGAATCAACACATTCATCTTTTCGCCGGGCAGTACGACGGGCTTGAGCGCGTTAGCCAGGTCGTTAATGTTGAGCACTTCGACACGGTGCAGCTGAGCGACTTTGTTCAGGTTGAAGTCGTTGGTGACGACCTTAGCTTCCCACTTTTTGGCAAGCTCGAGCAGCTTCAAGTCCACTTCGCGGATGGATGGAAAATCGTCGGGAACGATCTGCACCTTGATGTTGGTGTTCGATTGCATACGTTGCAGCATGTCGAGGCCGCGCCGACCGCGTTGCCGCTTCGATCCGTCGGTAGAGTCGGCCACAATTTGCAGTTCGCGCAGCACAAATTCCGGCACCACCATGACGCCGTCAATAAAACCGGCTTCAGCGATGTCGGCGATGCGTCCGTCGATGATGACGCTGGTGTCGAGGACCTTAGCGCTGCGGCGGGTGGGCTTCTCACCGCTGAAGACGGTGCCGAGGGCTGCAGGGTTCAAGAGATCACCCTTGTTTGCGCCCACCAGAAGGCCAACATAGGTCATCAAGAGCAGCACAAAAATCTGCACCGCCGCCGAGGTTGCACTAGATAGAGGTGCTGATCGTAGCACCAGGCAAAACAGGGCTGCACCGAAGATTCCGAGCACGCTGCCAGCTACAGCGCCAATCAGCCGGCGCAGGCTGAGCGCCCGCACACGGAGTTCAAACACGATGACCGCAACAGCCGCCACCGCACCACCTGCCGCACCCACCCAGCTTGTAACACTAAAGGGATGAAGGAAATAACAAACTCCAGACAGCAAGGCAATAAAGAGAAAACGAACAAGGATCAAGTCCATACGGGCCTACTTCCAATGATGTTGAAAGAACATACACCAGCGCAGGCATGGTTGGCGAGTGGACCTCTGGCGTTGGCCGATTAGCAACGGGGTATAGGAAGAGACTAGAGGGCCGAGGATAGAAATTTAGGACCAGGCTTGAGGGTCGAGACCTGGTCCTGAACTGCGGGTCTGGTGCTTATGACGCTACGGCCAGCTCGGCCGGATGCGGCAGGCGTTGGACGCCTTTGCGCGGGCCACGTTTGCGTGCGCTCATCAGCTTGACGCGTTCGAGCAATTCTTGCGGAGTGCAGGTCTTCTTGGCCAGTAGTGCATCCGCCCTGTGAATCTGTCCATTCATCTTCTGCGGATCGCCTAAGAGCACCATGGGCACATGGGATGCAATCTGTTTGAGCTTGCCGACCAGTTGGTCGCCACTCATCTGCGGCATCGAAAAATCGGCCAATACAAGATCAATGAGATTGTCGGCAAAAATGCCGACCGCCTCCTGGCCGGTGGTGGCAGATAAAACGCGGTAACCGTTCGTGATCAGCATGAACTTTAGAACTGAAAGCTCTTGTTCGTTGTCGTCTACGCAGAGAATTACTTTTTTAGGCCGCATGGGATAATGTTTCCGCTCCTCGCTGAGATTTGTTTGCCCTGTTTCTAGGCACACAACTGCTCAGCCCGCTCTTGTGGCGGGTAGGCTCGTTGAATGTCCGGGGCCGTCGGCCGCAGCGGGGCTCGAGGTATCCGACTAAAGTCGCGGTTGCTGGGGTCAGAACGCATCGTCTAAAAAGCAACGCGCTGCCTCAGGCAATCGCAGCAATCTATCGGGTGTGGGAAGCCCCACTTGCGGTCAGATTGTGGTTAATGCCTTGATAAACCGGTACGTTCCGGCTTGATTAGGTGCAATGCTTTGCAACAGTACGGGCAGCGGCCGGTGGTGCATAGAGGGAATGGGAAGCGAAACCCCGAGTGAAAACTTGCCTGAAACAAGTGCAAACAATGTAGGAGCAACACATGGCTTGACTTGGGTATATGAAAATCTGTTGAAAGCGTGTGTATTACGGCAGGAAAAGCTGTCCCTTTGCAACCAGAACGGTGCTGCCGGCCACGCGTACATCTGTTACCTTCCCTGATTCCTTTTTGGCAGATAGGAAAATATTGCTGGGCCTTCCAATCTCCACTCCTTGCCGGAGATGAACGCGCTGGCTGGACGGAACCGCATTGTTCTCGACGAGGTAGCTAATGGCGCAGCCGGCGGCTGAGCCGGTGGCGGGATCTTCGCCGCCATAGAATTGCATTCTTGCGCTCCATGCAGGCTGGTGCTTGCCGGTTGGGCCTAATACATAGAACCAGCGTGCACCGCGCGAGCGCAAATAAGCTGGGGCTTCGTCCTGGTTCACCCGCAATCGGGCCAGCGATTCTGCGGAGCGCAGCGCGACAATCGCAAACGCCGTTCCTGTAGAAACGACCTGGGGCGTCAGCGCGGAGTTCATGTCTTCAGGAGTAAGCCCGATGAGGCGCGCGACCTCTGCGGTATCGAGCACTTCGCCGAACTCCGGATCGCGCTGCGTCATCTCACCGAAGACGCCCGCATTTTCGCCCTCAGCGGGTTCAAATCGTACCGGCACCGGACCGACGTTGAGCGCCAGGGTCACGATGTTATCCTGCATAACTTCAGGGGCCGTGAGCTTGAGTATGCTCGCCGTGCCAAGCGTAGGATGCCCGGCAAAGGGTAACTCTTCTTTCGTGGTGAAAATGCGGACCCGCACCCCTTCTGCCTGCTCTAGCGGTACTGCACGGCGCTCGACAAAGGTGGTTTCAGAGAGGTTGAATTCACGGGCTATAGATTGCATCCGTTTGGTAGGCAGCCCGACGGAGTTCATCACAACGGCAAGCGAATTCCCTTCGAGCGCGGTGCCCGTGAAGACGTCCACAATGTAGTAATCCAGCGTGATTGCAGTGCCAGTCGAAGAAGCGCTCATCGATTTATTATGGCGCACACATGATGCACCGCAAAACCCCGACGGCGTTATTAAGAACGACCATCACGCGGGACACGGAAATGAGATTTAGCTGTATCGCGGGGCGATTGAGTGTCTCGCCTGGCCGTGCCGCGTCGTGAGTCTGGCGACCCTCCGCACAGCAATGATGGGACGATTCAGAGGGAGGTTTGCGGTCGGGGCAGTCTAATCCCGGATCGGTTAAGGAATTGTCTCATGCGAACAGATTCGGCCCGCTGTGCCGCAACCAAACGCATGTGCCGGCGGATGTGGTCGCTGTGCGAGAGCTGCTCCAACCCGGCCTCGTCGTCCGCGACGTCGCGTTCGAGGCGGGCTATGCGCTCCTCGATAATGCTGCGAAAACGCGGACTAATTTCAAAGTTTTCGTCGAAAGCGCCGTCTTGCTCCATGAGAATCCTCTCGGCTGGATTGAGGTGACCGGTTTTACCCCGTCGCCTATCCTCCCTGCATCGCAGATACTACCGATGTGTGATCTTGCGCACTAGATTACTCAGTTGCAAAACAACGGTGACTCGTTGTTTGCAAAAGATTCAGGACCGGAACGACATTCCGGTCCTGCGCGCTGCGAGTTGCGTTGTCTTGTCTACCGATTGGGCGTCGCGGCACCTGCTGCAGGTGCGCCGGACGCGGATACACCGAGCACAACCTGGGTGCCGCCGTCGAGGTGAATGTCGCTCTTGGCACCGAGCAGGATGCCCGAGGCCGAAGCCATGCGCGGGTCGGTTTGCCCCGGAGCGTTGTTAGCGATCAGCAGCCCGGAGATGGCGGTGGTGCGGATGGCGATATTTCCGTTACGAGACACCACTGTCCCAGCCGCTGGCGCGCTACCGTTTTGAGACATTGCACCGCTTTGTTCGGTGCCCGTGCTTGCTCCGTTGGGACGGCTAGCGCCGGTGCTGCCATTCATCCCGCTGTTGTTGGAGGCCGTCGAGCCCATGCCATTGTTCGACGATGCCGTGCGGGTCGACGCACTTCCCGCCGGGACAGTGCTCGCCATGGGAGCTCCCGTTGTGTTTGCGGAGCTGTTTGAATCGTTGTTGGCGGGCGCGATTGCCTGAATCTCCGACTGGATCGGCAGGTTTTGGCCGCCGTTCAATTCGGCGTGATCAAACCGAATCGCGATCTGCGAATTATCTTTGCCTTGGCCGCGCGGCTGAACACCGGTCACACGACCGACAAGCTTAGAGCCCTTGGGAATGTCGGTGCCGTCCGCGATCTTTATGTCCTCTTTTGTCTTGACCACAACATTGTCACCGGCCTTTGCCGAGGTCGAATCTAACTTGCCGACGAGTTCTCCGTTGACTGGACGCATCTCGCGGTCAGTTGTATTGGTTTGAGAAGCGGTGGCCTCAGGGGCGGCGGCAGGTTGTGACGCGGCAGGGTTTTGCATGCCGGGATTGTTCTGCGGAGCCATGCCGGGACTGGTCTGTGTGCCCATGCTGGGACTGGTCTGTGTGCCCATGCTGGGACTGGTCTGTGTGCCCATGCTGGGCTGACCAGACGGAGAGGTTTGCTGTTGGGGGGTGTTGGTGGGCTGTTGTTGAGCCGTTGATGGAAAGCTTGACGCTGTAGCTAATGCCGCCCCTAAAACTATGGCAGCCTTCATAAATAGATCCTGCATGAGTCACCATCCGTGCCGCATAGCGGCTATAAGATACGCGCTTAGTAGCGGATTGCATGCGGGTCGCCATATTAGTGTTTTTGTGGATAATCTGTGGAAACACTTGATTCAATGCTCATACAAGGTTCTAAATTTGCAAACTACAGCTTCGAGTGGAGGAAGCGAGGTCGCCGGCGCGATGAACTTTCTTCCCAACCGTGTAAATATGCGTGTATAAAAATTGCGGATCAACCAAATGGGCAACGACCGCTTACCAACCGGTGATGGTCCTTGAGGGGGCGCCTATCTCGCCTATCTGTCGTTGTTACTTTCCGCAGAGGGAGCGTAATAGCCCTTACGTACCTGCACTTTCATTCCATCGCCTTTGCACTGCATTCCGATGCGGCGGAAAGTTCCGTCTTGCTTCGCATTGGTGGGCGTGTAGCTGAGCACGTATTGTGTGCGCAGTTCATCCTCAATCTGTTGGAAGGCCGCCTCTAGTTTCTTGCCGTTGTTGCCGACATTGATCAGGCGGCCGCCGGTTTCTTCTGACATGCGCCTGGAGGCGGAGTAGCCGCTGTAACCGAAGTTGCCGTAGAAGCCCGTATCGGCGATGAGGATGACGTAGATGATGGCGTTTGACTTTTGCGCTGCGGCAATGGCTTCGCTGATTTTGTGTTCGCTGCCCTGATCATCGCCGTCGGTGAGGATAATCATCGCCTTGCGGCCGCTTTCTTGATTCAGCTTCTCGCGCGAGGCCAGGTAAACGGCGTCGTAAAGCAGCGTTCCCTTAGGCGTTCCGTAGGTTGGAATGGTGCCTCCACCTGCGCCCGGGATGCCGGCTGCTCCGTTACCGCCTGCGGTATTGATCTCCGCCTTTGCCATGGCGTGCGTCAGAGTGCGCGGGCTGTTGGTGAAGTCCTGCAGCAGGTCGACGTTGACGTCAAAAGACAGCAAAAATGCCTGGTCCTTGGCTTTGAGCACGCGCTGCAGAAAGGCGCTGCCCGCCTCTTGCTCCAAGGGCAGAACTCGGTATTGGCTGCCCGAAGTGTCAAGAAGAATGCCCAGGGTTAGCGGCAGATGGGTCTCGGCGGTGAAATTCTTGATGGTTTGCGGCGCTTTATCTTCGCTGACTGAGCAATCGGACTTCGAGAGATGCGGAACTAAATTTCCCTGTTTGTCAGTCACGGTGAAAAACAGATCTACAAGATTTACGTTCAGCTTGAGAGTCGCGACTGCGTCTTCTTCCGGTGCAGGCGGAGGAGCGGTGCTGACAGGTGGAGCATCTGGCGAGGGAACAAGTTGAGCCCACGTGACCGCCGACACCATCGGCATGGCAAGCACTAGAACGGCGAGTCTCAAATAAAAGCGCATCTCAATCAGTTTGACGATTTTCATTGCTCGAAGAGAGCATACCTGAAGTATTTAGGCTGTGGTCGAGCACCCTGCAAGCGGCTGGTGCGTCTGATAGTCTGACGAATGCGGCCTTGCTTACTCGACTTCGTGGGCGCGGGGTGCATCCAAACCATAGTGGCGGCCCTGGGGAGAAAATACCTGTGAAACTAGGATTCAGCGCAGTGGCGCTAACCGTAATTCTCACCTTGGGCTTTACAGCAGGGGCGCAGCAGCAATCCGTCCCTGACGCACCGGCTCCTCAGGCTCCGGCGCCATTGGCTGGCACAAGCGGTCCGATCACGCCCGGCCTCGGTGCCGGGTCAAGCCCTTCCTTAACAGGGAGCTCGACATCTACCGATCAGCCACAGGCCCCCAGTTCACAGACCCCACCTAGCCAGGTCAAAGACACTATTCAGACCGCCGCCCCCGAGTCCGCCACCCCCCAAGACATCGGAAGCCGGCTAGTACTGAACGCGACCTACGTAGAAGTGCCGGTCACAGTCAAAGATTTAAAGGGAAAATTGGTTTCGGGCCTGACGTGGCGTGATTTCAAAATCTACGAGAACGACACACGCGAAGCATTGAAAATTTTCACTACCGATCCCGCTCCACTGTCGATCGCTTTTGTGCTTGACCAGAGCCTAACGGCCGACGTTATGGCCAAGGTGAATAACTCCCTCGGCGCCATTCAGGGCGCGTTGACCCCCTATGACGAGGTTGCCGTCTTCTCGTACAACAATGGAGCCCAGGAGCGTACAGGGTTTACCGGAGCGCAGAGCAGCCGGTTGCCAGCAGTGCTGGCGATGACCAAGGCGGTGGGGCGCGAAGAATTGACGCCGGTTAACGATGGTCCCTTTGCAAGTTGCAACATCCGCCAGAATGGTAACTGCGTTGACCCGAACCTGCAGGCGGGGCGTTCCGCGGGCAACAGCACGTTCATCACGATTCCCAAAGAAATTCACACGCTGAACGACGCAATTTTAAAAGCGGCCCGGTCGCTTTCTGACCGGCCCAAGGGACGCCGTCGCATCATCTACGTCATTTCGGATGGCAAAGAATACGGCAGTAAAGCGACCTACAGAGACGTATTGCGCTATCTGCAAACCAACAAGATCGCGGTCTACGGCACCGCAGTGGGCGATTCGGCTCGTTGGGGCGAGGGCTACATCAGCCGCTTCCATTTACCCTTTACGATGTACGACAACCGGTTGTACGCATACACCCAGGCCACCGGCGGCTATCTCGACTCAGAACGCGACTTGAGCGGGATTGAGAGAAGCTACGCCAAGATCGCGGAAGAAGCGCGCACCCAATACACCCTTGTCTATGCCAGCCACGAACCTTTGATAGATGGAAAATTCCGCAAGATCGAGGTGCGTGTGAGCCTGCCGGGCATGGAAGTCATCGCCAAGCGCGGCTACTACCCCTCCGGTCAGGACACGAAGTAGCCTATGGCTCCGGCGGGAGCAGTTGCTGGACTTGGATTGTTGTCGGCAGCCACCTGGGGTGGGTCCGACTTTGTCGGTGGTATGGGCGCTCGGCGTTCCTCGGCGCTGCTGGTAACCGTATCCGGTCAGATTGTTTCCCTGGTGGTGCTCCTCGCGATTTGCCTGACACTGCGCCTCGCGCTTCCCGGCTTTTCCTATCTCATCTACGCCGCTGCCGGCGGATTCGAGGGCGCCCTTGCGTTGGCAATCTTTTACCGCGCGCTGGCGATGGGCGCGATGGGCCTCACCGCGGCGCTGACAGGACTGCTCACAGCCCTGGTGCCGGTAGTTTTCGATCTTGCGCATACGGGCCTGCCTGCTCCCCTCACAGTCGTCGGATTGGTCGCAGGCTGCGCGGCTATCTGGCTTATTACGCACACGCCAGCGGCGGGTCAGGGCATCTCGGCCGGTTCACCGCCCAAGGCATTGCTGTTCGGTGCGCTTGCTGGTACCGGCTTTGGAGCGCAACTGATTCTCTTCAAATTGGCGGGAGCAGGGGGCGTTTTGTGGACGTTGACGGCCGGCAGGATTGCGGGCGTCGTCGCCATTCTTATGGTCATCGCCGTGGCGCCACCGGCAAGACCATGGCGAGGATTCTGGATCACCGGCATCGTCTCAGGCGCGCTCGATACAGTTGGAAACCTGTTTTACATGCTCACGGCTCAGCTCGGTCGCCTCGATGTTGCTGCGGTCATCTGCTCGCTTTATCCGGCCGGAACGATTCTGCTGGCGGCCCTTATCCTGCATGAGCGACCGACACGGCGGCAGCTTTCGGGCATGGCGCTGGCTTTGGCTGCGGTGGGTTTGCTGAGTCTCTAGCTAACGAAAGTACGATGCAGGAAGAGGCTGGGCTGATGGGAACGGGCCTCTGCGGTGATTCTTCAGCGTCGGTTGTGCGGCGAATTTCGAAGCAGACCGCTTGCACGGTCCAATCAGCATGAACTGTCTAGCCCTATTTAGGCTCGATAGTGGTCGTTCCGGGAGGCGGAGGCGGCGGCACAACCGAAGCCTGCTGTGTCGTTGCGGCCGGGGGGGCGGGGTCAGTAATCCCTTTAATACCTTCTTTAAATCCCTTTAAACCTTCGCCCAGGCCTTTACCTAACTCTGGCAAACGCTTGGCGCCGAAGAGCAGGAATGCAACAACTGCAAGTACGATTAAATGCCACGGCTGTAATAAATCACCCATTTTATCCTCCACGCCCCCTCGAAGCTGGGCGCGCCACGAAATCTCATTGTCGCACAAACCGACCTTCTGCTGCGGCGGCGGGTGCCAGTCTCTTTAAGTACGCTAATTGACCTGTGCTGGATTTCCAAGCCGCTCGGTCACCATCGAGAAAAAGCCGCGCAAATCTTCTTCTTCGCCCATCGTGAGGCGGCGATAGACTTTCATTACAGGAAACAGCCGTGAGCCGCGCACCTCAACTGCGGGGACCGCCACCGCTCCGCCGGGGTAGGGCGTCATTTCCCAGCTACCGGCATAGCGTTGCCGTAGCAATTCACCGAGGTAGCTACCCCAGAGGCGGGATTCAAAATCGAGGTCGATCTCCGGGCTGTCGCTTAGCAGCACCAGGATTTCATCGAGACTGTTGATCGATTCAGTGGAATAGTCTAGTTTCTGGCGATACTCGGCGTGCGCCGTTTCAATCGCGGCCTGCGCATAGCCCTCCATCATCGCTCCCAAGTCTGGGAACGGGTGCGACTCAAGTCTTTGACGCAGCTTGCTCATCGATCCTTAGACTAAATGGTTTGGCGAAGGTACCGGGATGGAAGTGCGTGCCTATTTATGGCAGACTTGAAACAGCGTTGGAGGGCTCCCGCTCAATGAAAATTCTGAAACTATCCATTCTTGCGGTTGCGGTGGTGGTGGCTGCTGCGAATGCCGGTTCGGCCACTCCTGATATTTACCCTGACGCCGCCCAAGCAAAGACCGACCTTGCCGCAGCCTTAAAGGCCGCCGCGGCGTCGCATAAACGCATTTTGTTGGACTTTGGCGGTAACTGGTGCGGCGATTGTCACGTGCTGGATATTTACTTCCACAATGCACAGAACCGGCTCATTCTTGAATCCAACTTTGTCCTGGTTCACATCAACATCGGTCACATGGACGAGAACACGGATATCGCAAAGCGATATGATGTGCCACTCGAACGCGGGGTTCCGGCTCTCGCTGTGTTGAATGAACAAGGACGGTTAATTTTCAGTCAGAAAACCGGACAATTCGAATCCATGCGTCGCATCGAACCGGCTGCGGTAACGCAATTTCTGGTGCAGTGGAAGCCGACCAGGCCGGGCTGCTCGACCGTCGTGATCAACTGCTAGCGAGTCGGGTAGGTAAGGCGCGACAACAACAGGCGGATCATCCGACCGATGTTCGCCGCGGTTCGGAACGGCTGGGGCCGAGAGGCGCGAGGTGCTTGGTGTTCTGGTAGGTGTAGGTGACGCGATGGATTACCGTAATGGTTGACAGCACGGCCAGAACCCAGAGCGCCGGGGCCATCACGTGCCAGTGATTAAACAACGCGCCGATCAGGATGAGCACGATGCGTTCCGGCCGCTCCATAAAGCCCACCTTGCATTGGCCGATTAAAGCCTCAGCGCGGGCACGCGTGTAGCTCACCATCAGCGAGGTGACCATGACAAAGGCCACCAGCACTACGTAACGAAAGCGGTTGATTCGTCCGTAATAGACCAAGAGTCCGAAAAACAACACCACGTCGGAATAGCGGTCAATGACCGAATCAAAGAAGGATCCGAAGACTGTCACTTGGTTGTTGCGTCGCGCCACACGCCCATCGACCATGTCAAAGAGGCCGGCACCGAAGATGACCAGGCCCGCATAGAAAAACATGCGTCCTGCATTGGTGGCATTGGCATGGCCAAAAAAGAATGCAGCCACAATATTGATGACGAGACCGAGAAAAGTGAGTACGTTGGGGGAAATGCGGGTCAGCGCCAGACCATGCACTACGCGGTCGAGAAGCCAGCCGCATCCGCGGCCAAACGTGCTGGTCCAGGTCATTCGGCTCTTCCTGCTTAAATCTCTTTGCCGCTACCGGCTGCTGCTGCCGCTGCGGCTTCGTCGTGGACGGTGGTCAGTTTCAAAATCTCCATCACGCGTTTACCGTTGGGCGTGACGACGGTGGCGACGTCGCCCACCTGTTTGCCCACCAGGCCTCGACCAATCGGAGAGGTCGTCGAAATAAGTCCCTTCGAAACATCCGACTCTTCGCTTGTCACCAGACGGTAGACGATCTCTTCTTCTTTAGTGGAATCGTAGACGACTACCGTGGAGCCGAACCCCGCCCGGTCCCTGGGAATGTTGGCAAGGTTAACTAACGAGAGTTCAGCCATGCGCCGCTTCAGTTGGCCCAAGCGCGCATTCACAAAATCCTGGCGCTGCTTGGCCATGTGATACTCGGCGTTTTCAGACAGGTCGCCCATAGCCACTGCCTTCTTGATCTCGGCCGGCAGTTCGTGGGAGAGCTCATGCTCAAGGAGTTCAATCTCTTTGAGAAGCTGCTTCTTGATGTGATCGGGCATTCGGTAATCCGTGGCGGGGAGCGAGATGGCTCAAACCGCAAAAGCTTGAAAACTCATTATACGCGGGCAAGCGGAAAGCCTCGTTAGCCGGGCCAGCGTGAGAGATAGGGATGCAGCAGCATGGGTGATGAGGAAAATGACACTAACCTGATTTGCAGGGGCAGCAGGCGAAACGTTCGACTCCCTTTCAGGAAATATAAAGTACTTGTCAACGATGGACAATGCATTCCTGCCGCGCCTATAGTGCTGGCTGACTTCACACTGGCGTTGCAGTCTCAATTTGCGAGATCGGCTTTCGCGGCGAAGTCGTGTACCGCTTTCTTTGGCAGGAGACCAAGCAATGACATTGAGAAATGCAGTCGCACAGCGCCTTATCAAGTTCGTATCAATCTTTGCCATAATTCTGGGCAGCATAGCCCTGACCCTCCCGGCGCTGGCGGCCAATCCGCCGATACCCGCCGGGTCCGTTCGCATCCACTATTTCCGACCCGACAGCAATTTTGCAGGGTGGACGATGTGGACCTGGAACGCCTCAACTGAGAACCAGACCAGTTGGTGCCAGACAGAGTTGCAGCAGACCGGCATCGACAGCTACGGCGCCTATTGGGACGTCACCGTCAATCCCGCGTGGGGCAATCCAGTCGGCGATCTCGGCTTCATCATTCACAACTGCGCTCAGAATGTGAAGGACATTGACTCTGATCGGCACCTCAATATCCTGCAGTACAACGAAGCCTGGATTATTTCGGGCGACCCGACCATCTATACCACGCAGCCGACGCCTGCGCAGTTGCTCAATGGAGTCTTTCAGCAACAGCAGGCTTACTGGCTCGACCGCCAGCGCCTCGCCGTTCAGCCTGGTTATTTCAATTCCGGCTGGACCTACTATCTCAAGGCAGCGCCCACGGGTGGCTTACAACTCTCGAGTAATGGAGTAGTGGGCGGCACGTCGCTGCAATTGACGCCGGGCGGTACGCTTACCGCCGACGAGTTGGCGCGCTATCCGCAGCTTGCCAGCTACGCCGTGCTTCAAGTTCCTGCGAGTGTTTCTCTTTCGACAATTCAGCAGGAGTTGACCGGACAGCTTGCAATCTCGGCTGTCGACTCGACCAACACTCTCAAGTACGCGACGGGTATTCAAATCGCAGGCGTGCTGGACGACCTCTACTATTACCCAAGCAAACTCGGCGTTGTCTTCAACGAGCGGTCCGACCGGGCTAGCGAGGCAGACTCGGCGTCGTCGCCGGTGCAGATCAAGCTTTGGGCGCCGACGGCGAAAAGCGTTTCGCTGCAGATTTTTGATAATGCCGCGGATACAACTCCCTCTTCAGTGATCGCGATGCATGAGAGGAGCGGCGTTTGGTCTGCAAACGGCGACAGAAACTGGGAAGGCAAATATTACCTTTACAGCGTTGCTGTCTACGTGCCCGCGGATCATGCAGTCGACAACAATCTGACTACGGACCCCTACTCCATCGACATTTCAGTGAACGGCACCAAGAGCCGCATCACCAATCTAGATGCCGATTCAACTATGCCGCGTGGCTGGGACCATTCCGACTCACCGCGCCTTCAAAGCTTTAGCGACCTGAGCATCTACGAGCTTCACATCCGCGACTTCAGCGTCAATGACAGCACCGTGACGGCGCAGGACCGCGGCATGTACGACGCCTTCAACGACCAAAATTCGAATGGCATGAAGCATCTTCGCGTTCTGGCTGCGAGCGGATTGAAGGCTGTGCACCTGTTGCCCTCCTTCCACATCGCCAGCATCAATGAAGACAAGTCGACCTGGCAGACCACCGGGGACTTGTCGGCAGACGCGCCCGCCTCGACTGACCAGCAGCAGCAGGTCACAAACATTCAGGCTCACGATGGCTACAACTGGGGCTATGATCCGGTGCACTTCATGACGCCGCAAGGCAGCTATGCGATCAACCCAGACAACCGCGTACTTGAATACCGCACCATGGTTGAGGGGCTGCACACGGCAGGGCTGCGCGTCATTCAAGACGTGGTGTTCAATCACACCAGCGCTTCCGGTGAAGGTCCGAATTCAAATCTCGATGAAGTGGTCCCCGGCTACTATCACCGCCTCAACGCGAATGGAGTGCTCGAGACCGGATCCTGCTGCGCCGACACCGCCACCGAACATCGCATGATGGAAAAGCTGATGATCGACACGCTTGTGCTCAATGCCCGCGAGTACAAGATCGATGGCTTCCGCTTTGACATCATGGCCTTCCACTTTACCTACAACATGCGGCACATCCAGCAGGCACTCGCGGCGCTTACTCGTGAGGAGGACGGTGTCGACGGGTCCAAAATATACCTCTATGGTGAAGGATTTAACTTTGGCGATACGGCCAACAATCAGATCGGCCCCAATGCCGACCAGGTGAACTTGTACGGATACGGCATTGGCACGTTTAACGACCGCATTCGCGACGGTATCCGCGGCGGCAGCCCCTTCACAGACGAGCGTGTGCAGGGCTTTGCGACGGGCCTCTATACCGATCCCAGCACCTTTACCAGCAGCAACACCAGCAGCGGCGATCAGCAGAGCCAGTTGCTGCGATACTCCGACTGGATTACCGTCGGGCTCACCGGCAACCTGCGCGACTACAGCTTTGTCAGCAGTTCCGGCACCACCGTTACCGGCGCACAGATTGACTACAACGGCCAGCCGACTGGCTACACCAAGACGCCCATCGAGGCCATCAGCTACTGCTCGGTTCACGACAATCAGGACATCTTCGACGCAGTGCAGTTGAAGTCTAGCTACAGCGATACCATCGCCATGCGCGCTCGTCGGCAGGTGTTGGCCATGAGCCTGGTGCAACTCGGTCAGGGGATTCCGTTCTTCCAGGGCGGCGACGACATGTTGCGCTCGAAAGATATGGACCAGAACAGCTACGACTCCGGCGACTGGTTTAACAAGATCGATTGGAGCGGCCAGACTGCCAACTGGGGCATCGGCCTGCCCATTGCCAGCCAGAACAGCGGGCAGTGGCCCATCATGTCGCCTCTGCTCAGCAATTCAACATACACACCCCTCCTGGCCAACATCGCGGCCACCACCGCGGCTTTCCAGGAGTTCCTGCGCGTTCGTTACAGCTCCGGCTTGTTCCGGATGGCCGACTTGAGGGACATTCAGCGGAACCTCACCTTCCTTAACACAGGCCAAACCCAGATGCCAGGTGTGATCGTCATGAAGCTCGATGACAGCGCCGGTCGCTATTCCGGTTTCAATCACATGGTCGTGGTGTTTAATGCGACCACGTCAACCGTCAACTTCAGCAACGCAAGCTTGCAGGGAATGAAGCTGCACCTGCATCCTGTGCAGGCCGCATCGGCCGACCCGATTGTGACCCAGTCAACCTTCAACGGTCAGCAGGGAACAGCCAGCGTACCCGCTCTCACGACGGCTGTGTTTGTGCAATAAATTGCAATAAACGATTGTAAGGATTTGGCGCATGATTAAGTGACCGGGCAGATTTATTTGCCCGGTTTGCTTTTTGCTCAACTAAACGCCGGACCTGTGATTTTATTTGCGTAGACTGCTGACATCTCTCCTCAACCTCCTGCCTAATTCATTGTTAGCCACTTGCGGGCTCCAAACCTCTTACAACCGCTCATGGGCCTGCAGAATTCGAACTTCCACGGCGGTCCTATGTTCACTCGATCCCCTGCCCACCTGCTGTTGCCTGGCGTAAGACCGATGTTCATCCTCGCTTCACTCACATCTGCGTTCGTTGTGCATTCGGCGCTCGCCCCGGCCCCTCCCGTAAAATTTGTTGCCGCACCAACGGTCGCACGCGGTTCCTCCGGCACCTGTCCTGCCTGCTCTGGTCCCTTATACGGTGCTTACAAAGCATTCGCGGGTCACTTCGCCCGCGGCGGCCGGCTGGACGTGGTGTTCTCCGGCGTGACCCCCAGCAATGGTCCCAACGTGTACAACTATTCCGAGACCGCCTTCAATCAGGGAGGCGGTACGTTCACGACAGTCAACAATAATGGGGGACAAGCTGGAGACGGGTTCAATGGTGCGGATCTCGGCGCTGATTTGAATGGGACGGCATCACTGACGCCATCACGATGGTCGCTAACCAAATCCAAATCCAGCTCGGGGCGGGAGACGGCACCTTTGGCGTTTCGAGTTTCATCCCCCTTGCTGGAGGCGCTTCTCCGAACGCGGTCGCAGCGGCGAATTTCGACGGTAACGGCACCACGTACCTCGTAGTTCTGACTTCGAATGACACCCTGGTGATTCTGTTGAACGATGGAAGGGCGAACTTCCACACGGCCTTTACCTACCAATTGCCCGCGGGCGCGGGCGGGGGCGGGATCGCCGTTGGCGACATCAATGGCGACACGCTGCCTGATGTTGCGTTGATCGGTGGCAAAAGCGTGACGCCATTTCTGTCGACGCACGGCGGGGCACTGACGCGCGGCGCGGCGTTTGCGATCGGGGCAACTGCGTCGGGAGCGCCCGCAGTCATCGCCGACGTGAATCACGATGGCTTAGGCGATATCGCGATTCCCACCACCACCGGCGTGAAATTCATGCTGGGCAGCTCGAGCGGTCAACTGAAATCGGGCAGCAGCATTGCGGTTGCGGGCGTGTCAGCCATCGCGCTAGCCGACCTCAATAACGACGGCGCAATGGATCTGGCGGTAGCCGGGACCTTGCCTTAATCCTCGATATCGCCCAGCTTTGTGAATGTCTATCTCGGCAATAACACCGGTTCTTTCAGAGCGCCTACCGTCTACAGCACTGGCAACCAGCCGGTGTCGCTTATCGCCGGCAACTTCTACGGCGCGGGCAGGACGGACCTGATGACGTTCAATTCAGGCGATGCAAGTCTGTCGCTCCTTCAAAATCTCGGCGGCGGCCACTTTCAGGCGGCGCCCGTAGCTCATTCGAGCAGTGCTACAGGGATCGTTGCCGGAGATTTCAATCGCGATGGCAAGCAGGATATTGCAGTTGTCAACACGCCGAACTGCAAGTCTCCATGTAAAGGAACGGTCACGGTGTTCCCCGGCACGGGCTCGAATTACTTCAGCGCGGGTAAGGTCTATCCCATCGGCATGCATGGCGCGGCCATAGCAGCCGGACACTTAAATCACGACGGCATCCTCGATCTTGTCGTCGTCAATTCCATCGCGGGAGATGCCGCCGATACCAGTGTGCTGCTGGGTAAAGCGGATGGCACCTTCCAGCCGGCACGCAACTATACCCTCGGCTCGCTCAGCAACGACGTTGTGCTGGTGGACATGAATAAAGACGGCAAACTCGACCTGGTGACAGCCGGCGGTGTTGCGCTCGGCAAAGGAGATGGCACGTTCGCGGCGCGAAAGCCTTTCCAGGGATTCAGCTTTGATGCGACTCTCCATTTTGCCGCCGCAGACGTGAATGGCGACGGCAAGCTCGATGTCGTCCTCGCCGATTCAGGGGGCAACGTCAACAGCTGCAGCAACCAGTTCCAGGTCCTGCTCGGAGACGGCAAGGGCGGCTTCACTAT